>DATBFI010000373.1:0-2032 GCA_036558585.1 Chitinophagaceae bacterium | reverse complement strand
AAATGGAATGACGTATAGTACCGTTGCTGCATTGGTATTAAAAGATTTACTGCTTACCGGACCAAATGAGTACACTGATTTATTTAATCCAAACCGTATTAAACCTGTCGCCGGCTTTGCAAAATTTGTAAAGGAAAATCTTGATGTTGCAAAAGAGCTTGTTGGAAAGATCTTTCCGATAGAAAAGCTGGAAGAGTTAGCAGACCTCGCTTATGGTGAAGGCAAAGTGGTAAAGTTTGAAGGTCATAATATTGCATTGTACAAAGATGAGCAGGGAAAATTATACGCCGTAAATCCGGTATGCACTCATTTAAAATGTACTGTAAGCTGGAATATGGTTGAAAAAACATGGGATTGCCCTTGTCACGGTTCACGCTTTGACTGGAAAGGGAAAGTGGTAACAGGCCCTGCTACCCAGGATCTTGAAGAGGTTGAACTGAAAGAGTTAATTAACGAAACTGAAGAAAATAAATAGGCAACTGGCAGGAAAATTGGAAAGTGTATAAGAAAAATCCAGTATGAGACACTTTCTTTTATTTATTGCAATCGCTATAATTCTGTGCGCTTTTACAAAACAAAATACTAACTCAAATCATATAGCGGCAAATAATAAATCTTCAACTGCTGCAAATGATACTACTATTGCAGGCAATTGGGTATTGCAGCCTGTATTGGCTTCAGATACAGCAGCAGGAAACATTCCAAAGCTTAATTTTAATCTTAATTCAAAAAAATTTTCGGGCAATACAGGATGCAATGATATCAGCGGAAGCTTTTTTATCAGGAAGGATAGTTTAGCATTTAACGAACATTTTATTTCAACAAGAAAATTATGTGAGGGTTATAATGAAAAAACATTTATTGAAAACCTTACAAAAACAAATCACTATAAAATAGTTGACGGTGTATTGCAACTGATGAACGATCAAACAGTACTATCAAAATGGACAAGAAGATCGGAGACAACAAAAAGTAATAAAATATAAGCGCGAAATTATTTGTGGAATTTTTATGTATCAACCTGAAGTAGCTTTATCAACATCGTTGTGTCACTTGTGCGTTAGCTTATTATTCTGCATGCAAATCAGTAATACATACTATCTTCAGATCAAACTCAATTTTTTATTTTCTCACATTAGATGTTCACATATCACGGACTATTACAGCTCCTTAATCTTTATATTGCTGAAATAAATTGGTCTCTGCTGCCCGCCCTGGAAACCAATGTGGCGGCTTATTGGTTAAGAAAAAACAAAAAAAATTAATTCCGAAAACTTATCAATGACCCGCTTGTTATAATTTTTGCCGCTTACAACTATGGCATATTCTGTGCGGCAAAAAAATTATTAATTCATTCTTAAAACTTATTCTATGAGCAACTTATCAAAATCTCAGGGCAGCTTAACACGCCCATTCTTCCGTGATTTTTTTGATGCAGATAATTTTTTCAACACCAATTGGCTTGCAGAAAGAAACGGTTATCCTGCTGTAAACGTTGCTGAAAAAGACAATGAGTATTGTATAGATATGGCTGTGCCGGGTTATAAGAAAGAAGATTTTAAGATTAAAGTAAATAATGACATCCTCACTGTTAGTGCAGAGGCTAAAACAGAAAATAAAGAGGAGAAAAAAGAATATACCCGTAAAGAATATAGTTACAGTAGTTTCAGCCGTTCATTTCAATTGCCGGATAATGTAAAAGACGACCAGATCGGAGCAAAATATGAGGACGGCATGCTAAAACTTTCTCTGCCAAAAACTACCACAAATGTAAAAGCCAGTAAAGAGATTAAAATTTCCTGATGTGTTGGTGATGTTTTGTGAAAGAGCCGCATAACCGCGGCTCTTTATTTTACACGTTCCGCTTAAATGTACCAGCAAGAATTTTATTTGCTTTGTACATTCCTTTACTTTACATGCATGCTTTTAAATCATTGGCCGTTCATTGTTATTCTTTTTGTGTGCATGTTGCTTAGTGTATTGTCCCGCAAGCTTACAATTACTGCATCGTTTATCGGTGGCTTGATCGCAG
>DATBFI010000372.1:0-3970 GCA_036558585.1 Chitinophagaceae bacterium | reverse complement strand
ATTGTCTTTTAATTCTCCGATAAAATCCACTACTTCTTTGCTTTGAGCCCCGCGATCTATATAATCTCCCAGAAAATAAATCTCATCCTGCCTTTCAAAATTTATTTTTTCTACTAATAGTTTAAGTGTTAAGGCACATCCATGTACGTCTCCTATTGCAAAAGTTCTCGGCATTTTACCTCACCCTTAATCCCTCTGTACCTCATCCGCCTGCCTGAGGCGGGCACCTTCTTCTTAGGAGAAGGAAAAAAAGAAGTTTTATGAGGGAGACTACACAATATTTTTAAAATCATCTGCTGAAGCAACAATTGGTCTTCATCTTTAACCAACTCTTATTGCTCCCTTTAGGGGCCTTATCTATTTGCCTCATTCATCCTGATTCGCCTGCCTTTATAATTTTTCCCGTCAATCGCTCTTATCATTTGGTTTGCAGCATGTTTATTAATTTCTATCCAGCTGTTCATTTCTTTCATATCAATCTTGCCAAGCACATCTTTTCTTAAATCACTCATGTCAAGAATAAATTGCAGAAAACTTGCTTTATAAAAACCATCTTTTGTTCCAAGATTTACGAACAATTTTGTAAAATCACCATCACCAAATTCTTTGTTTCTTCCATTCTTTCGCCTGTTCTCATCTCCTCTTTTGCTTGCTAATCTTGTATCTTGTCTCCTTATTGCCGGTTCTCTTGTGTTAAGATCTTCTGCGTTCTCGTAATATTTTAGAAACCTGTCAAACTCCAGGGCTGCAACGCGTTTTAATACTTCTTCCTTACTTACCTCAGCAAATTTTTCTTCAAGCATGGGCACATAAGTTTCATAATCACCATGACTGATATCTGCCTGCAACAACTTATCCATAAAACTAAAGAACTGCTTTCTGCACACATCTTTTCCACTTGGAATTTCCAATCTGTGAAAAGGCGCCTTCACCATTGTTTGTATCTGCCTGAGCTTATATAATTCTTTTATATGAACAATGCTCATGCAGATTCCCTGGTTACCGGCACGACCGGTTCTGCCACTTCTGTGAGTGTACACTTCTACATCTTCAGGAAGCTCATAATTAATAACATGTGTGATTCCCTGCACATCAATTCCCCTTGCCGCTACGTCTGTTGCAATTAATAATTGCAAACTTTTATCACGAAATTGCCCCATCACTTTATCGCGTTGTGCCTGGGTAAGATCGCCGTGCAGTGCATCGATATCGTAACCTTCCCGCGTGAGTTTCTCCGATATTTCCTGTGCATCGGCTTTGGTCCTTGTAAAAATAAGACCGTAGATGCCCGGATTGAAATCAATCAAACGCTTCAATGCTTCATAACGATGGTAAGCCGTAGTTACATAATACTGGTGATCAATATTTATGTTTGCCGTATTTAATTTACCAATTGTTACCTCAACCGGTTGCTGCATGTAGCGCTTACTCACTTTGCGAATTTCCGGCGGCATGGTGGCGCTGAACAGCCATGTACTTTCACGCCTTGGCGTATTCTGCAGAATGAATTCAATGTCTTCCTGGAAGCCCATGTTCAGCATTTCATCTGCTTCATCCAACACTACATATTCAATTTGTTCAAGGTTGACCGCTTTACGTTCGATCAGATCTATTAGACGGCCCGGAGTTGCTACTACAATCTGCACCCCTTTTTTTATATCACGTGCCTGGGCGCCAATACTTGCACCACCATATACTGCCACTACGTGCACATTTCGAATATGTTTTTTAAAAAGTTCTATTTCACTTGCGATTTGTATGCATAATTCTCTTGTTGGACACACGATCAGCGCCTGGGGAAATTTTTCATGAACATCGATTAACTGCAGCAATGGCAAACTGAATGCTGCTGTTTTACCAGTACCCGTTTGTGCCAATCCCACAAAGTCCTTAGTACCACTTAGTAATACAGGTATAGCTTTTTCCTGAATTGCTGTTGGTTTTTCAAAACCTAATTCTGTTATGGCCTTTACTACACGCTCCTCTAATCCTAATACTTCAAATGTTGTCATCACTTTAAAATTTACAACAAAGGTAAACCACGGGTATTCCTAAGGGAATAGAACTTTGGATCTCTGCTTTTTTCATTGCATGTTTATCAATTTTCATATTAATTCACGCTATTTAAGTATTCTCTTAATCTTATTTGCATTTTCAATGAGCTCGGTTAAATAAGCAGTATTTTCTTTTTCCAGACACGCTTTAAATTTCCTTAACTGCGATATATGCTCATTTAAGACATCCAGAACATTTTCCCTGTTCTGCATAAAGACAGGAACCCACATGGCAGAATTACTTTTGGCTAACCGAACAGTGCTTTCAAAACCTGCACTTGCCAATTCAAAAATGGCATCCTCTTCCTTTTCCTTTTCAAGTACTGTATTTGCAAGTGCGAAGGAAGTGATATGCGAAATGTGGCTTACATAAGCTGCATGCACATCATGCGCTTCTGCATCCATATAAACAATATGCATTCCCAGGGCCCGGTAAATTTGCTCAACCATTTTTCCTACAGCAGGGTTTGACTTCTCCTTCTCACAAATAACGCAGGCTCGTCCGGCAAATCCATCTCTTACAGCAGCCTCCGGTCCACTGTATTCGGTGCCCCACATTGGGTGTGTGGCCACAAAGCGATCACGCATTGGATGATTTTCCAGGGCCTTGCATATTGCATATTTTGTTGAGCCGGCGTCTGCTACAATTTGTTTGTCGCTTATCATATCCATGACCTGTTGCACAATTGGTATCGTTACGTCAACAGGAATAGCTATATAAATAAAATCACTTTTCTTTACAGCCTCTTCCAGTGGTAACGCTTCGTCAATCAGGCCCAGTTCTAATGCTTTTTTCCGGCTTGCCTCTGTTTTACTTACACCAATGACATGTTTCGCAAACCTTTTCTCTTTTAATGCTAATGCAAATGAACCGCTAATTAAACCCACACCCACTACAGTGACAGTCAAAAGCTCTCTATTCTCCAAGGGAGTGGGTTTCGGAATTTGTAAAGATTTATTCAAATTATCATTCATAGCAAGGTTTTTTTCAAAGTCCCTTCTTTGGAGAGATTCGATGAAGCTTTTATTCGGTTTATTCCCTCTTCAAATCTTTCAATCGATCCGCATAAACTTACCCTAATATACTGCTCTCCTGCACTGCCAAATATTCCTCCCGGTGTGATAAATACATTGTTGCTGTATAACACATCATCACTTAGTGCATAACTATTTTTATAACCATCCGGAATCCTCGCCCACATAAACATTCCCGCCTGTTCTTTTGAATAAGAACAATTGAGAACATCTAACAATTCATAAACTTTCTCTCTCCGCTCTTTATAGGTCTTATTTATACTATCATACCATTCCTTTGCAAGGCTTAAAGCCTTTGCAGCCGCCAATTGAACGGGGAGAAACATACCACTGTCCATATTGCTTTTAAAACGCAACACTTCGTCTATCCTTGTTTTGGCACCACACAAAACACCAACTCTCCAACCAGCCATATTATGCGATTTGCTTAATGAATTTAATTCGATCACAATATCCCTGGCACCGTCAACACTCAATAAACTTAGTGGTTCTTCATTCAAAATAAAGCTATACGGATTATCATGGCATATGAGAATATTATGTTTTTTACCAAATGCAACTAATTGCTCAAATAAATTTTTTGACGGCAGTTGTCCCGTTGGCATTTGCGGATAGTTTACCCACATTAGCTTCACCTTTGATAAATCGCCTTGCTCCAATTCATTAAAATCAGGATAATAATCATTCTCTTCCTTAAGCATATAATCTCTACAGATGCCCCCTGCCAATTTCACTGCGCTTCTGTACGTTGGATAACCAGGATCAGGAACTAATACTTCATCACCTTCATTCAGATAAGTCATACAGATATGCATAATTCCTTCTTTGCTTCCTATTAATGGTAATATTTCTGTATCTGCATGCAACTCAACATTATACCA
>DATBFI010000371.1:0-5257 GCA_036558585.1 Chitinophagaceae bacterium | reverse complement strand
CTTACGTAGCAACTCAATACCTAATGGTTCTTTTTTTATCCATGTGTAATTGAATTTAATAACACCCTCCTGCATAATTATTTTTTTTCGGGGAACAAGTTCAGTATAGACTGTTCATCAGCATTGCAAACGCCACGTTCTGTTATCAAACCTGTGATTAGTCTCGCGGGTGTTACATCAAAACCATAATTGGCAGCAGGACTTTCGAAAGGTGTTAGCAAAACTTTTTTTATTTCATTCCCGCATAAACCTTCTATATATTTCACTTCATCAGGACCTCTCTCTTCGATGTTTATTTCTTTTACACCGTCTCGGATATTCCAATCGAAAGTAGAAGAGGGGAGGGCAACATAAAAAGGGATATTATTATCATACGCTGCCAACGCTTTGAGATATGTGCCGATCTTGTTTGCCGCATCGCCTGCTCGGGTTACTCTGTCGGCGCCGGTGATTACCATGTCCACTAATCCATGCTGCATTAAATGACCGCCGGCATTGTCGGTAATAACAGTATGCTTTACTCCGTGATTTATTAATTCCCATGCCGTTAAACTTGCACCCTGGTTTCTTGGCCTCGTTTCATCAACCCAAACATGAATTTGGATGCCTCTTTCAAATGCTTCATAAATGGGGGCGGTAGCAGAACCATGATCAACAAAGGCGAGCCAGCCTGCATTGCAATGCGTAAGAATGTTTACCGCTTTACCATTTTTCTTTTTTGCAATTTGTTCAATAATATTTGCACCATGCAAACCTATATTTCTGCAATAGGCTGCATCTTCATCGGCAATAATATTTGCCGTTTCTTTTGCAATTTTTAATTTCTCATTTATTGAATTTCTTTCTTCAATTGCCTGCAGTTGCCTGTGTACAGCCCACTCAAGATTAACAGCAGTAGGCCGGGAAGATTTTAGGATGCAGGCTGATTCATGTAAATAATCATCGAAAGAATTTTCCCCCGCTGCTTCTATTGCTGCCAGATACATTCCATATCCTGCCGCAGCACCAATAAGACCAGCGCCTCTTACATGCATATCTTTTATTGCCTGTGCAACTTCATTCACAGAATGCAGCTCCTCAATAATAAATTGATGCGGCAAATAACGCTGATCAATGATGCTGATTGTTTCATCATCATCTTCTTTTAACCAGATCGTTCTGTAATGTTTTCCGTTTACATTCATTATTACCTACAAGATTACCAATGGAGTAAAATTTATGTTACTTGCTTTAATGATACTATATTAACCGAAAGTACAATAGTGCGACGGATCCGCCTGAGGCGGATTAATAGTTGCACTATAGCTGAGAACAAAAAAATTGATTCAAATCTCAAATCCGAAATTGTCAATCCAAAATCTTTTATTCCTTATAAATCTTAATTTCCTTTTTTCCATCAGAAGTCATGAACCCCCTGTACATTCCTGAAGTATTAAATGGCATGGCGATATTACCATCTTTGTCAACAGCTATTAAACCGCCATCTCCACCTAATTCACCAAGCTTGTGCATGATCATTTCATTAGTTGCATCAGCAAGATTTTGGTGAGCCAGTTCCATTCTATCGCTTACACTTTTTGCCATTAGCAGTCGTATAAAATACTCACCATAACCGGTACAGCTTATTGCACAGGTAGTATTGTTTGCATAAGTTCCTGCACCAATAATCGGAGAATCACCAATTCGTCCAAATTTTTTATTTGTCATGCCACCTGTGCTGGTACCCGCCGCAAGATTGCCATAGGTATCCAGTGCAACACAACCAACTGTTCCATATTTATGATCGCTGTTACCAGGTTGCCTGAGCAATGCTTTTTGTTTAGTAGAATCTTTGTCGTGATTGACTTTGAGCGAATCTTCAGCTTTTGCTTTTTGCAGTGCCTTCCATCGGTCTTCAGTAAAAAAATAAGACGGATCAACAATGGTACAGCCTTGTTGTGCGGCAAATTTTTCTGCACCTTTGCCCGCCATCATTACATGCTCACTTTTGTCCATAACTGCCCTTGCTGCAGTGATGGGATTCCTGATCGTTGTAACACCCGCAACAGCACCGGCCTTTAAAGTTTTGCCATCCATAATGGAAGCATCCAATTCATTTTTACCCTCATTAGTAAATACCGCGCCTTTACCCGCATTGAACAACGGGTTATCCTCCAGGATTTTTATTGAGGCTTCAACGGCATCAACGGCAGTGCCGCCTTTCACCAAAATAGTGTACCCTGTTTGCAGTGCATCGTTTAATCCCTGCTGGTATGCTTTTTCTTTTTCAGGAGTCATCTCGCTTTTTAAAATTGTACCGGCACCGCCATGTATCACAAGCACAAATTTTTTTCCGGCAATATTCTGTGCAAAAGAAATATGAACGAGTAAGAGGAAAGAGAAAGTGTATAAAAGGCGTTTCATCTGTTTTGTATTAAAGAGGGAAGCAATTTACATAAAGCCTTTTCAATTCGCGTACTTCACTTTAAAAATAACTTTACATACCGGCTATGAAAAAATTACTCGTAAATTAGAAGTACCTGTTATTTTTTTTTATTGACTTTTTTTTTATGGTCAAACGTTTAAGAAAAATAAAAAAGAGTAATTATGTTATACTTGGAATACTCATGCTAATATATTTTGGCAATGTGATGTTCATTACATTTCATGAGCCGGGTAAAAACCCAAACATTCAAAATATTGACAGGCGTGAATTTGCCGGCTCTGCTGCTTGTGCCGGTTGTCATAAAGACATTTATGAAAGCCACATTAAGACCGCACATTATTTAGACTCAAGACCGGCAGCTCAGGAATCTATTAAGGGAAGTTTCTCTGAGGGCAAAAATAAATTTGTCTATAATCAATGGATGGAGGTTAAACTGGAGAAGAAAAAAAATACTTATTTCCAGACAGCCTATATGAACGGTGTTGAATATCAAAGTGAACCTTTTGATATTGTGATTGGATCGGGCAGAAAAGGTCAGACTTATTTGTATTGGAATGATAATAAATTGTACCAGCTGCCTGTCTCGTATTACACACCTTTAAACAGCTGGTGCAATAGCCCGGGTTATTCTACCAATTTTATAAAATTCGACAGGATGATTCCGGCCGAATGCCTGGAATGTCACGGCACTTATGCCAAAGCCGAAGAAGACAGTAACAATATTACAGTATATGATAAAACCCAAATAATATATGGTATTGATTGTGAAAGATGCCACGGGCCGGCAGCAGAGCATGTAACTTTTCATAAGGAACATCCTGAAGAAAAAACTGCAAAATATATAACTATCATAAAGCAATTGACCAGGCAGCAAAGACTGGATGGTTGTGCACTTTGTCATTCTGGTTTCAGAAAGGCCATACAGCCGCGTTTTTCCTTTCAGATAGGGGACAAACTGGATGATTATTCGCTTGCAGGGTATAGCCCTGATAGCGTTTCTACTCTGGATGTTCATGGTAATCAGTACGGGCTGCTTATGGCGAGTAAATGTTTCAAAATGTCAAACCAACTGGATTGTTCTTCCTGTCACAATCCCCATGTCAATGAAGCAAATAGTTCCAAAATATTTTCTCAAAGATGTATTACCTGTCATAGCGAGACTAAACATGTAAGTTTACCGTTACCCAATGACAAAAAATTAATACTTACTGACAACTGTATAGATTGTCATATGCCCATGCTGCCTTCTCAAAAAATAGTTTTAACTGTTGCGAACTCTGACAAGGTTGTGCCGGACGTGGTACGGACCCACCGCGTTGGTATATACCCGGAAAAAACAAAAGAATTTCTCGAAAAAATGAAATTGCCGAAATAAAAAAGTTTTTAGGTTACATACTGACTGTGGGTATGCTGAAGTACTGATTCTTAAATTTGTTTAGATTTTACATTGAAATATTTACTTGTATTTTTACCTTGCATTTATCACACTTGTGCAGCACTGCTTTATGATGAAACAGGATCGCTATCTCAAAAAAGATTTTTCAATTACAATTATTCAACATTATTTGCCTGTAGGTATATTTTTCATCGTTGTATTTTTTTTATCACTCCCCGTTTTTGCACAGAAACCATCGTCGATATTATTTAAACCAGTCCCGAATTATGAAAGTGGGATCAACTTTGCAAATGTTATCAAAGAATCACCCGGTTTAAATATTATTACCTATGAATATTTTTATAATGGTGGCGGTGTAGGACTGGGAGATTTCAATAATGATGGGTTAGTTGATATTTATTTTTCCGGCAACATGCAATCCGGCAGATTGTATCTGAATAAAGGAAACTTACAATTTGAAGATATTACGGCAAAAGCAGGTGTTGGAGGAAAACGAGGATGGAAAACAGGAGTAAGTATTGCCGATGTTAACGGTGATGGATTGCTTGACATCTATTTGTGCTATTCCGGTCCTTTGGAAAGAGCACAACGTGCTAACGAACTTTTTATAAATAACGGCAATCTGACATTTACAGAAGAAGCAGGAAAAATGGGTATAGCAGATTCCGGTTATTCCACCCAGGCAGTATTTTTTGATTACGACAGGGATGGTGATCTGGACTTATTCGTTATTAATCATAATAATAAAAACCTTCGGAATTTCGATGCTGCCTTTGTGAAAACTATGGTTGATCCTGATGCAGGCGACCGTCTTTACAGGAATGATAATAATATTTTCACAGATGTTACCACTCGAGCCGGAATTATTTCAAATCCTCTTGGATATGGTCTCGGCATTTCTGTAAGCGACATCAACAACGATGGATGGCCGGACCTTTATGTAACGAACGATTATGTAGAAGAAGATTACCTGTATATAAATAATCACGACGGAACATTTTCCGAAAAATTGAAAGATGAGCTGGGTCATATTTCTAACTTCTCAATGGGCTGCGATATTGCAGACATAAATAATGACGGATGGAGCGATGTTTTTACACTGGACATGTTACCTGAGGATAACAGGAGACAGAAACTGCTTTATATGCCCGATAATTATGAGCTCTATAATAACCAGGTACAGAATGGCTTCTATCACCAACTGATGAGAAATATGCTGCAGCTTAATAACGGCAATGGCACTTTTAGTGAAATCGGCCAGCTAAGCGGTGTGTATTGCACTGACTGGAGTTGGTCATCACTTCTGATGGACTTTAATAATGACGGGTACAAAGATATCTTCATCACAAACGGGTATGGTCGTGACATGACCAATCGTGACTTTGTAAAATTTTACGCAAATGAAAGAATGAAGTATTTACGGGGTGAACCAAGTG
>DATBFI010000370.1:0-9150 GCA_036558585.1 Chitinophagaceae bacterium | reverse complement strand
ATTCATTTTTAAAATGGGATAGTTTGGAGGTGAGTAACTCATGTCCATAGGACTTTTGTCGAGTTCAGTGGGTTGTTGTTGGGCGATGGAGGAAATTGTTATGAAATAAAAAACAACTACAAAAACTTTTTTCATCTTATGATTTTTAATATCAGGCAAAAAACAGTGACGTAAAAAATTATCAGGGAAATAAACAAATATCTTACCATAATTTTTAAGAAACAAAGAATAATTATTCTTTAAGCTGCATGGTATATTCCGCAAATGCAAATTCTTTTAACGCAGGAAAAAATTGTTGATAGCAGTGATAGAGCAGATCGTAATTTTCTATAAAAAGATAAAACGCAGTCATGTTATTTTTAAGATATTTTGCTCTTCTAAAAATTCCTCCGAAACTTTTTTCAATGCCTTGCACAAAGCGATAATTCAGTAACCAGTTTTCGCTGCTCATAAATGGAAGCATTCTCTTGAATTTTTCGGGTAATAAAAATGTAAAATTGTTTAAGATTGTATACGTCTTGTCAGTGAAGTTTTTTAAACCTCCGGGAGAGAATTCCTTTTCATCTTTTGCAAGAAAATGATCATATACCACATCAACAAAAGCTCCTGAATAAAGACCTACTGCCGGCTTAAATATTTGCTTTGCCTGTTTGGTAATAAAGTGTGTATCAGTAAAAGTATCAATCATCCGGTGAAGAATAATGCCTTTCTGAATGTTAGCCGGAAAATTGAATCGTGCTTTTCCTTTTATAAAATCACTGATCATATTACCCACGAGTATTTCATCGTTTCCGAAAGACAAATATGCATGTGCCAGGTAATTCATAAAAATCAAGATCCGTTGTTTTCCCTAACCTGAATAAACCAGTAAATAAAAACTCTTTTAACCATTCATCGGCTACAATATAATTTAACGCCGTTTTTACCAACTTTATCCTTTTTTTAAGAAATAGCCGAAACCCAATGTAGGTAAGGTTTTCAGGGGGAAATGACTTAAGTGGCAGTTATTTTTTCTTACCGCTCACATTATCCTGCTACGAAAAGATTCTTACTTGTCACAAATCACTTGACCCGCCGCGGCTGCCTAAATACATTTGAGGTATCAACAACAAAAATTATCAACCGCAAAAATTAAAGTTATGAAACCAACAATCAAATTGCTTTTGCAAAAGCTAAACTCACCTCTCAGCCAAAAGATACTCATTTTATGTATAGTTGTTATGTCTATTACGGTAAGCGCATTTGCCAATGGAGAAGAAACAAATGCGAAGGCCATGAGCAATCTTAAGAAAGAATATCAGAACGCAAAAAATATAGAATGGAAAGTTACCTCCCAATATACAAAAGCCACTTTTACCTGGAACGGGCAGTATCTTGAAGTGTTTTATAATAATGATGGAGAAACAATCGCACAATCTAAGTTTATTAATACGAATGAGCTTCCTCTAAAAGCACAGCAGTTTATCAGTAAAAAATATGCAGATTATACGATAACAGAAGCTGTTGAATTTAACAGTGAAGAAAGCGGCCTTTGCTACTATGTATCGCTTAATAAGGATAAGGGAGATTCAAAGCAAATACTCAAAATTACGCCTGACGGTGTAGCATCGACTTTCAGGCCGGAATAATACGCTCCCCAATAAAAAAAGTTCTGTGTTTATATGCAGAACTTTTTTTGTACCTGTACTTATTTAAATCGCTTCTTAAAATTTTGATTTCGGTTATTATTGTTGCTCCTGTTATCGCGCCCGGTATTTCTATTCATGTTTCTGTTATCCCGGTTGTCTCTGCTCCTCATATCCCTGTTATCTCTTGAATCCCGGCCTCTTGAGGAAAAACTTTGCCTGCCGCGTGAACCGTTGCCACGGTATTCTTCACGTTCATGACTCTGGCCCCGGTGTTTGATATATGGCGTATTACTAAACTCAAGCGCGCCGCCTGTAATGTTATCCAATTCGTTGCGTATTGCGTCATCATGCACAAGCTCTTTATGCCAGTTGCTATAGGCAAGTTTCATATAATAAGCTATAGCATGAGCAAAGCCATTTTTTTTATCCTGGTCTTTTTCCTGAAGCGCCTTATTAATAACAAGTTCAAGATTTTTGCCTAAGTGGGAATATTTGGGATAACGTTTAGGGTAAATCAGGGGATCGGGCTTGGCTTTATATGTAGCTTTTTCCGGTATGGGATAGGGGCTCTCTACTTTTAAGGTAAAATCGCTGATGTAAAAAAGATGATCCCATAGCTTATGCCTGAAATCCTCAACATTTCTGAGATGCGGATTCAGAAATCCCATAAGTTCAATTACTGCCTGAGCCTGTTGTTGTCTTTTTGAAGGGTCTTCAATCGTTAAAACGTATTCCACCATTTTCTGTATATGCCTTCCATATTCCCGCATCACAAGGTGGTTCCTGGTTGTATTATATTCCATAAAATTCATAAAAGCAAATGTAACCAAAGGTTTTTGTTGCAAAAACAAATTTTTATCAGGCTTGTAAAGTAATATGTTAAAGTGCTCAAGGGGAAACAAAATCGTCTATATTCAAAATCACAAGTCGGAAAATATAGAACCATTCCATCCGCTATTAGCTTAATGTTCCCACACTTTCAATCCTTCACTGCAGTTGGCACAAATATCAATGTTTTTGCGGCTTGTCATTAACTCGCGGCGGAACTGTTTATAATTATCATTGTTCCAAACTTCCTTAAAAGACTGCATTTTTAAGTTACCTAACCTGTGCATGGCATCTTTATCAAAACAACAGGGAACAACCAATCCATCCCATGTTATAACATTTGCATGCCATAATTTCCAGCAATGATTATTCAAGCCGCTCTTAATGTGCATTTTTCCTTCTTTATCTTTTTTGTAGCGGCTATATCTGTCAAGAGAAGGGATCAAATGATTGGGGTCATTTTCATAATCATAAACCTGTGCTGTTTTAAAACGTACCTGGTCAACACCAATTTCCTTTGCAAGACGTTTTACCTCTTCTATCTGGTGCTCATTTGGTTTTACAACAAGAAACTGGAAAAAAACAAATGGTGTTTTGCTTTTTAATTCTTTTTTCCATTTAATAATATTCTTCGCCCCTTGTAAAACCTTTTCCAGTTTACCGCCAACACGGTATTGCTGATATACTTCCTGCGTGGTCCCATCAATTGAAATGATCAGCCTGTCCAGGCCACTTTCAACAGTTTTTTTTGCTTTTTCATCTGTAAGATAGTGTGCATTGGTTGAGGTAGCTGTGTAAATGCCTTTATCATGTGCATACTTTACCATTTCAAGAAAACCTGGATTCAGGAAGGGCTCACCCTGGAAATAGAATATAAGGTAAAGAAGCTCTTTGTAAACGTCATCAATGGTTTCTTTAAAAAAATCTTTTTGCAGCATGCCTGTGGGTCGTGTAAATTCTCTTAGCCCGCTTGGACATTCGGGACAGCGAAGGTTGCATGAAGTAGTTGGCTCAAAAGAAATGGAGACCGGATAACCCCATTGAATCGGTCTGCCTGATAGCTTACTTAGCTGGTAACTTGTCATTACTTTAGCCGCATTGAACATCCGGCGTGGAGTAAATTTACTAAACAGGTTAACGGTATCGTTCCAGTTAAAATACATAAGAGAATGTAAAATTAAGGGATACACCGGCAAATAAGAACCAAATACAAATCCCAAATAAATGAGAAATAAAAAGCTTAGGATGTTTATTAAGTCTAAAATTTATAATTTAAATTTTATTTGAGCTTGATATTTGGCTTTTGAATTTATTGTATGCCGAAATATTTTATTATAGTATCACTTTTGATAACGCTTCATGCCAGCTCTCAAAACAAGATCGACAGTAAGGCAAACAAAATTGCAAGGCTCGAAAGACAGGCGCACTCAAAAAAAATAAGCCAGTCACTTACACTTGCATCCGGCAATTTTTCGGTTCACTATTACAGGTGCGAATGGCAAATTGACCCTTCAAGAAATTATATTACCGGGAAAGTAACTGCACATTTTATTATAACTGCGCCAACAGATTCTTTAGCATTTGATTTATCCCATGTACTAAAAGTGGACAGCGTTTATATGCGTGGAAAAAAGTTGAGCTTCTCTCAATCCGCTAATGAAACGCTTACCATACGATTTGATAAAACATATTCTTCAGGCGAAATGGATTCATTGTCTGTTTTTTACCGGGGCGTGCCCGCCGGAGGCGGCTTTGGTTCTTTTATACAAGCTGACCATAACGGCACACCCGTAATCTGGACATTGAGTGAACCCTACGGGGCAAGAGACTGGTGGCCCTGCCGAAACGGACTGGATGATAAAGCTGACAGTATTGATATTTACGTTACGCATCCATCCGAATATGCCGCTTCTTCGAACGGCATGCTTCAAAGTGTTACAAAATATCGCGGAAGCACAACTACATTCTATAAACATCGATATCCTATTGCAAGCTATCTTGTTGCGATAGCTGTTACTGATTATGATGTGTTTACAGACTCGGTGCAGTTGGGAAATAAATCCCTGCCTGTATTATCTTATGTATATCCTGAGGATGCTGAAACTTTTCGCAACAATACCTATAACATGCTTAACGCGATGCGTTTATACAATGAGAAACTTACAGAATATCCTTTTATTAATGAGAGATACGGCCAAACGCAATTTGGGTGGGGTGGAGGAATGGAAAATCAAACCAATGCATTTATAGTTTCAAGCGACGAACACCTTATGGCACATGAGCTGGCTCATCAATGGTTTGGTGACAAAGTGACCTGCGGAAGCTGGACAGATATATGGCTTAATGAAGGCTTTGCAACCTTTTGTGCGGATTTTCTTTATTATGAAACTTTTAATAAAGATCTGTATAAAGCATATGTAAAAAACGATCTTAATAATATTGTCTCGCTTCCCGGTGGTTCTGTAAAAGTGGATGATACATCCAGCATCGGCAGAATATTCGATGGACGATTAACATATCACAAAGGCGCTTTCCTGTTAAGAATGCTTCGCCGCACACTGGGCGATAGTCTTTTTTTCAAAGGAATTCGGAACTATCTTACCGATCCGGTATTAAAATACAATTTTGCCCGGACCGGAGATCTGCAACGGAATCTTGAAGCCGTAAGTGGTATGGATCTCAATTACTTTTTTAATCAATGGTATAGTGGCGAAGGTTACCCTTCATTCAACATACAATGGAGCCAGGATGCAAATAATAGAGCAACTATAACAATAGACCAAACTACATCGGTTCCCTCTTCTGTGTCTTTTTTCCAGGTGCCACTTGTATTGTCATTTAAAAATGCCTCACAGGAAAAAACAATTACAGTCCAAAATAATGTGAAGAACCAGGTTGTAACAGCAGACATCGGGTTTAAAGCTGACACAGTTTTAATTGATCCCGACCTGTATCTTATCAGCAGGAACAATAAATCGGTACACACAAAATCAATCGAGCCGGAAACAGAATCTGTAACCATATCGCCAAATCCTTTTACTAACAAGATCAACATTAATTTTAAAAAGGCAGACGGAAAGAAAATACTCGTTCAGTTATATGATAATTTTGGCCACTTTATTGTAGATCATAATTTCACCGGCAGCAGCAGTGATCAAACTTATACGATAACCGCACCCAATATGGCGGCAGGAACTTACCTTTTACGTATAACCTTTAATGGCAAAGTAACAACCCGCTATATGGTAAAATCAACAAAGTAGCTCCCATTCCATTGCTCCTTTGTTATGCACAGTAAAGTGTTGCTTTTTTTATACACCAACTACTTCATAGTTGTTAATCACTTATCAAATTTTTTATAAACGATGCTGCTGTTAAGCAAACAGTTTAAAATGTGCTTTATCTTTAATTTTTTAAAACACCTGGGAAAAATACACAGATGCTATTTATATACCGTTGTTCATTCTTTTTCCTTTTTATTATATCAGCTATTTTCCTCTTTGCCTGCAGCAATAAAGAGCAACAACAGCAGAGAAAAGATTCGCCGCCTCTTGTTGATGTTATTGTTGCCAAAATAAAAACCATTTCAAATATCCTTGAAGCTAATGGAACCGTAATAGCAAATGAATCCGTTGAATTGCATCCGGAAGCTACAGGAAGATTAATTTATCTTAACATCCCCGAAGGTTCTTTTGTAAAAAGCGGGACTGTGCTGGCGCGGGTTAATGATGCTGATTTACGGGCGCAGCTTAATAAATCAAAAGCACAATTAGAGCTTTACGAGCAAAATGAAGAACGGCTGAGAAAATTACTAACGATTAATGGAGTCAACCAGGCTGATTATGATGCCGCATTAAATCTCGTCAACAGTACAAAAGCTGATATTGCTTACACAGAAGCGCTGATCGATAAAACAATTGTAAGAGCTCCATTTGACGGAGTAATCGGATTAAGACAGGTAAGTCCGGGCGCTTATGTTTCACCAACTACTATCATCGCCACACTTCAGCAAACAAGTGAATTGAAAATTGATTTCACACTTCCTGAGGAATACAGCAACATTATCAAAATAGGGAACACAGTAGATGTTGAAGTGGATGCTGCCAGTCAAATCCACAGGAAGGCAATAATCATTGCTACTGAACCGCAAATAAATCAAAATACCCGCAACATAAAAGTGCGGGCTCTTTTGCAGAAAGGTAAAGGTAATCCGGGTGCATTTGTAAAAGTATATATTAATGCAGGAAGCGATAATAAAGCAATAATGGTCCCAACCAATTGCATTATTCCAAACGATATCAATAAGCAACTCATATTAGTGAAAAATGGCAAAGCCAGTTTTGTGGATGTTACAACCGGGATGCGGGACTCAGCAAATGTAGCAATCGTAAGAGGTGTAAATCCGGGCGATACGGTGGTGGTTACAGGTGTATTATTTGCACGTGATAAAGCTCCGGTAAAGGTGCGAAGTGTAAAAGAACTTGAACAGCTTAATGTTCAGTAAGAGTTCCGAACCCCTAAAGGGCACTCTGTGCAAAATGAATATTATTCTTTGCTTCGTTGCCACAAATACTGCAGATGAAAGGATTGCGACCAACTGATAAACAGAATTATCAAAGCTGATTACAATCAATAACTTGATGACCAAGCTATGAATATCTCAGAGTTATCGTTAAGACGACCGGTATTAGCCACCGTGATGAATTTGATGCTTATTTTATTTGGCATCGTTGGCTATACTTTTCTCGCAGTGAGAGATTATCCTGCTATTGATACGCCGGTAATAGGCGTGCGTACTTCCTATACAGGCGCCAATGCTGATATTATCGAGAGCCAGATAACCGAGCCGCTTGAAAAACAAATTAATGGGATACCCGGTATCCGCACCATTACTTCATCAAGCTCGCTTGGTAATAGCCAGATCACCGTTGAGTTTAATCTTGGCGTTGATCTTGAGGCAGCGGCGAGCGATGTTCGCGATAAAGTCAGCCAGGCGGCGCGAAGCTTACCGCAGGATATTGATGCGGCTCCTGTAGTGACCAAGTCTGACGCAAACAGCGATTTTATTTTGATACTTGCCGTACAAAGCCGCACAAAAAGTTTGCTTGAGTTGAGTGACTATGCGGAAAATGTCTTGCAGCAGCAATTGCAAACAATAAACCAGGTAAGCGCGATAAATATTTTCGGGCAAAAACGGTATGCCATGCGCATCTGGGTTGATCCTGATAAACTGAATGCCTATGGGATTTCTTTTACCGATTTGCGCACAGCCTTGAATAATGAGAATATTGAATTACCTCCCGGTACAATTTCAGGCAACAATACGGAACTGACTATAAGAGCATTGGGAAGACTTACATCAGAAAAGGATTTTCGTAATCTAATTATACGTCAGGATAGTGCAGGTATTGTGCGCCTTGGTGATGTTTCACAGGTTGAATTGGGGCCCGAGGTCTTGGATCAAAGCTGGAAATACAATGGCGTGAACGCAGTTGGTCTTGCAGTAATACCTCAGCCGGGAGCTAACAACATTCAAATAGCAAATGAGTTTTACAAACGCCTTGCTGAGATTGAAAGGTCAAACAAAAGTGATATAGAATTAAATGTTCTGATTGATAATACAAGAATCATTCGCCAGTCTATCGCTGACGTGGAAGAAACTTTGGCAATAGCATTTGGATTAGTTGTATTGGTGATCTTTATATTTTTTCGTAACTGGCTTATCGCACTCCGGCCTTTGATAGATATACCCATTTCGCTTGTTTCAACATTCTTCATCATGTACCTTGCCGGGTTTTCAATTAATATCTTAACACTGCTTGGAATTGTACTTGGTACAGGTTTGGTGGTTGATGATGGTATTGTTGTAACAGAAAATATATTTCGCAAACTGGAGCACGGCCTCCCTATTCGCAAGGCAGCGGTAGAAGGGAGTAAAGAAATTTTCTTTGCAGTAATATCTACTTCTACCACTCTTGCCATTGTGTTTTTACCAGTGATATTCCTTGAAGGATTTGTAGGAAGGTTATTCAGGGAATTTGGTGTTGTGCTTGCAAGTGCAGTATTGATTTCAGCATTCGTGTCACTTACCATTACACCAGTGTTAAATGTCTACCTCACACGCGGCAATGCGCAGCATGGAAGATTTTACCAGAGAACAGAGCCCTTTTTCAGGGGCATGGAAAATGGGTATAAACGTCTGCTTGAAAATTTTATGAAAGTAAGATGGCTTGCATGGATAATCGTGGCGATATGCGGAGTAATCATATGGCTCACCCTTCAAAACTTGCAAAGTGAAATCGCGCCGCTTGAAGACAGGAGCAGCATTCGCTTTACCGTTACCACACCTGAAGGAACAAGTTATGCTTATACACAAAAAATTTCCGATGAAGTAGCAAATTATCTCTACGATTCTGTTCCCGAAAGGGACTTTGTATTTGCCAGAACTCCCGCAGGGGGTAGCCCAAATACTTCTCAGCCAAGAATTGGCCTGGTTGCGCCGAAATTAAGAACGCGTAGTCAAAATGAAATCGCAACTGAACTTCAGCAAAAATTGAATCGCTATAATGATGCAAGAATTTTTGCCATACAGGAACAAACAATTGCGGTGGGCCTGGGGTCAAGAAGCAGTTTACCTGTGCAATTTATTTTACAAAGCCAGGATTTGGACAAACTGAAAAATATTATTCCAAAA
>DATBFI010000369.1:0-4048 GCA_036558585.1 Chitinophagaceae bacterium | reverse complement strand
ATAAATACGATTATTTATATCTATCTTTCTGTAAAAGGACATTTGTTTGGTGAAGCAAGCGTAAACTTTTATTACACAGTGATGAGTATTTATGGATGGATGCTGTGGACAAAAAAAGATGAGCAAAAACACAATGTTGTGATCATTACAACATCAGGCGTGAAAGAATGGATATACCAGCTTTTATTTTTTGGAGCATTTTATGTCACGATATTTTTTGCACTTACTTATATTAAAAATTCTTTTGCGCCAGGGGCTATCCCCTGGGCAGATGCATTTGCCAGCGCAAGTGCCTACACGGGCATGTGGATGATGACAAAGAAAAAGCTGGAGAGCTGGATCTGGTGGATCATAACTAATTCTGCGTCCATCCCACTATACTTTGTAAAAGGTTTTGTTTTTACAGGTGTATATTATTTAGTCTTACTAATAATGGCAGTTGCAGGTTTAATTGAATGGAAACACAGGGTAGTTAAAACCAAAAAACGAGATGTAAGTTTTGGTTAAATGTTTTTGTTGAATGAATAATGAAACACCCATAAAAAAAATCGTTGTGGTTGGCCCTGAAAGCACGGGCAAAAGCTCCCTGTGTAAACAACTGGCAGAACATTTTAACACATTATGGTGCCCGGAATATGCGAGAGAATATTTGCTTGCCCACGGCAAAGAATATTCTTATGATGATCTGCTCACAATAGCAACAGGTCAATTGCAACTGGAAGATAAATACCTTGAAAAAATCCGGAATCCGAAACCTGCCTGCCGGCAGGCAAGGCCTGAAATTCGAAATACTGGGAAAGAGAATGAATTGGGAATTGAGAATTGGAAATTGAGAAACGAAAATTCTGAACAGGAAACGATGCACCGGAAACTGGTAACTGGTAACCTGCCTGCCGGCAGGCAAGGCTGGCAACCGGAAACCGGAAACCGCCAACTATTGTTCATAGATACCGATATGTACGTCATGAAAGTTTGGTGTGAATACGTATTTGGTATGTGTCACGAATTTATAGTTGATCAAATTGCTGAAAGAAAATATGATCTCTATCTTCTTTGTAATACAGACCTCCCCTGGGTGCCGGATGAATTGCGTGAATATCCTGAAGAAGCCCCGCGCAGGGAATTATACCAGATCTATAAAAACATTCTTGTTAACCAACAAACCCCGTGGGTTGAAATAAGTGGTAACGATTACAATGAGCGTTTACAAAAAGCAATTGCTGCCGTTAACGAATATCTATTGTAATTCATGCTGAAATGTTGCTGAGTAGAGGACAAAACGTAAAAGAGTGCGACGCAAAGTGAGCCAAATAGTAGAAGATACGCCTGGTAACAAAACTAAAAATCTGCCTTTACACCTGTATCAAAAGGGATTTTTAGTTGGTCTTTTAAATTTTCATCATTATGCGTTTTCAATACATCTAATCCATATACCAATTCATTGGTTGGCCTGTAACGGTATGTGCCAAACAACTTGTCCCACAGGGAAAAAATATTGCCATAATTACTGTCTGTTTCGGGTCTTACATAATGGTGATGAACCCTATGCATATTTGGAGTTACAAACACAAGGCGTAATGCTTTGTCAAGTTTTGGGTTCATTTTTATATTGGCGTGATTAAACTGTGCCAATACAACGCTTAAACTCTGGTACAGCATGATCATCCAGACCGGCGCTCCTGTTACAAACACAGCAATCACTGCGAACACAGCCCTGAAAACACTTTCACCGGGATGATGCCTGTTGGCGGTTGTTGTATCAACATGCGTATCGGCATGATGTATCATATGAAATTTCCACATCCATTTTATTTTGTGCTGTATATAATGAATAGTGTATGCACCTATAAGATCAAGCAACATTAAACCAAGGATTAACTCCAGCCACAGAGGAAGTGTTATCCATTCCAGCAAACCAAAATGATAGGCAATGCACCAATCACTGGTGACAACAATAAGAAAAGCAAACCCAAAATTTATAATGAGCGTTGTAACTGTAAAGAATATGTTGATGCCTGCATGCCTCCATTTATTGTAGCTGAATTCAAATAATGGAATAATACTTTCGAGCAACCAAAAAAAAGTTATGCCCCCTGCCAGGATCAACGCTCTGTGTAAGGAAGGAATGTGTTCGAAATATTGAGTCAACTCTTTCATGCCTTCATTCATTTCAGTTTGTAAATTAAAAAAAATTGCAAAGGATAAACCAATATGTTAAATCAATTATGATTATAATTAACCAGCCCGGTTTTTTTTAACAAAAACAATTTCAGCCTATTATTTAAACTTAACCTTAAATTTTAACTGCTAATGTAAATCCGGAAGTACTAAACACCGTGATTTTAGTAATTTTGTGCCCTCTTTTTGTTATGCAGAAATATTTTAATAAGCGGTTGCTCCTGGTAATAATTGTTTTAGCCACACTTATTTTAGCAAGTGCATGGATCATCAATTTTAATAATCAAAAAGTTGATTTCAGCACCCAGGTAAAACCTATTATCAATAAAAATTGTATTACCTGTCACGGTGGTGTCCGTGCTAAAGGAAACCTTAGTTTTTTATTCCGCGATCAGGCTTTGGCAAAAGCAAAGGACGGCAAATATGCGATTATTCCCGGTGATCCCGATCACAGTGAAATGATGCATCGCATTACGATGAGTGACCCTGATGAGCGCATGCCTTATCATCATGATCCGTTAAGCAAAGAGGAAATTGAAATTTTACGTAAATGGATAAAAGAAGGCGCACTGTGGGGCGAGAACTGGAGCTACGTGCCCTTAAAACCGGTTGAAGTGCCTATGCCTGAAAAATTTTTCGGGTTGATCTCTTCAAAAAGTGACTGGGCAAAAAATGATATTGATTATTTTATTCTTAATAAACTCAATGAACAAAAATTAAAACCTTCGCCACAGGCAGACAAACAAACATTACTAAGAAGAGTAAGTTTTGATATTATTGGGATGCCTACCCCTGATAGTCTCGCAAAAAATTTTTTAAACGATACAAGTAATCATGCTTATGCCAATTTAGTAGATGGTTTGCTTGCCTCCCCGCGTTACGGAGAAAAATGGACGGCTATGTGGCTTGATCTTGCGCGTTATGCAGATACAAAGGGTTATGAACGTGATGACAGTCGTAATATCTGGCATTACCGCGACTGGGTGATCAAGGCGTTTAACAATGATATGCCCTACAATACTTTTCTTGTGAAGCAAATTGCAGGGGACCTGTTACCTAACCCTACAGACGATGATTATATTGCTACAGCTTTTCAGCGCAATACAATGACCAATGATGAAGGCGGGACCGATAATGAAGAATTCAGAACGGCGGCTGTACTCGACAGGGTAAATACGACCTGGCAAGCCATTATGGGAACCACGTTTGGATGCGTGCAGTGTCACAGCCATCCGTATGATCCTTTTAAGCACGATGAGTATTATAAATTCATGGCATTTTTTAATGATACAAGAGATGAAGATACTTTTGATGATTATCCATTGTTGCGCAACTATAATGACACATCAGAACAGGAATTAAATAGTGTTATAAACTGGCTGAAAAAAAATGCTTCAGAACAAAAAGCAGCAGAAGCATATAAATTTTTGAAAACATGGCAGCCTTCTTATAATACATTGGTATGTGATAGTTTTACCAACAGTGAATTAACAGATACGAAGTGGACTGCGTTTCGTCATCATGCAGTATGCAGACTGAAAAATGTTGATCTGCAAAATAAAGACCATCTCATCTTTCGTTACCAGGGTTATGTTTCAGGTGGCATGTGGCAAATTCATATTGACAATGCCAATGGTAAGGTGATTGCAACCATTCCATTGAATAAGACCAAAGACGGTGCATGGAAGATTACAGAAACTGATATCAAACCTGTAAGCGGCACTCATAATCTCATCTTTACGTATGCTAATCCTAATCTTAAAAAACCAACTGATAATGGCGCTGTACTGGATTGGTTGTATTTCACAGAGCAATTTCCCGGGAAAGACAAGGCTGGGTATGCCGAAATAAAAAAAACGTATTGGGAACT
>DATBFI010000368.1:0-3493 GCA_036558585.1 Chitinophagaceae bacterium | reverse complement strand
GCAGATCTATTCGCATACCCGTACCGCCTTTCGCACTCATTTCAGAGGTAGAGCAGATAATACCGGCAGCACCCATATCCTGCATTCCAATTACAGCGCCTGTTTCAATTACTTCAAGACATGCTTCCAATAATTTTTTTTCCTGGAAAGGATCACCTACCTGCACCGCAGGTAATTCCTCAATGCTTTCTTCTGTAATATTCGCAGATGCAAATGAAGCGCCGCCAATTCCATCTTTGCCGGTGGCACTGCCTACAAAGAAAACAGGATTGCCAATACCGGCAGCAGTAGCACTAATTGTCTTGTCCGCTTTTACAATACCAACACTCATTGCATTCACCAAAGGATTGGTATGATAACATTCTTCAAAATAAACTTCACCAGCAACAGTTGGCACGCCAAAACAATTACCGTAATGACCAATGCCATGCACAACACCTGCAAGAAGGCGCTGCGTTTTTCTATCTTTTAAATTACCAAAACGTAAACTGTTTAACGATGCGACAGGTCTTGCACCCATTGTAAAAATATCTCTCTGGATGCCACCTACACCTGTCGCTGCACCCTGGAAGGGCTCAATGGCGCTTGGATGATTATGGCTTTCAATTTTAAATACAACACCATAGCCATTTCCTATGTCCATTAAACCTGCATTTTCTTCACCCGCTGCCACAAGCATGCGACCACCGCTGCGTGGTAATGTTTTAAGCCACTTAATAGAATTTTTGTAACTGCAGTGTTCACTCCACATGCCACTAAAGGCACATAATTCAGTAAAGTTTGGGGTACGTCCAAGTTTTTTTTTGATGAGTTCAAATTCCTGAGGGGTAATGCGAAGTTGCTCGGCTGTTTTTACGGTTATCTCCATAACGCCGCAAAGGTAATGAAACAGAAACAGCGCTGAGGTAAAAAAGAAATGCCCCGAATAAGAAGAAAATGGTTATAGGACAAACTGTAAATCATTGTGTGACTTTTGTTGTGTTCCGAATATTTGTGAATATTATGAACCCCCTTCTTGCATGAGATTTTATACAACTTTTCAGAACCGTTGATACTATATTCCCTTAACAGTTTTTTAAAAAAGAAAAAAATTCTTTTAACACCCAAGCATTAATCTTAATAAAAAATGGCATGTCTTTTCTTTTATCATAAAAGTTTACAAACAACAAAATTTAAAACTATGAAAACATCATTCAAATTATTTGCAATAAGCCTGTTTACCTTGTTGAGTGTGATATCGACCCATGTTGCTAAATCGCAGGTGAGTGCAAGTATAAGTTTTTCTGTCTTTCACGATAACTTACAAGCTTATGGTCGGTGGGTAAGTCACTCAAGATATGGCCAGGTATGGATTCCAGGAGTCTCAGGGTTCCGACCATATTCTACAGGAGGTCATTGGGCATATACTGATTTTGGTTGGACATGGGTGTCTGATTATGAGTGGGGATGGGCACCTTTCCACTACGGGCGTTGGGCTTATGATCCAATGTATGGCTGGGTTTGGATACCAGGTTATCAATGGGGCCCTGCATGGGTAAGCTGGAGAACCGGAGGTGATTATTACGGTTGGGCGCCTCTTGGTCCGGATATAAGTATTGGTATTGGCGTATCATTCGGTACAACCATTCCCGCAGACTATTGGATATTTGTACCGAACCGTTATATAACCAGCCCTGTTGTATATCGTTATTATGCTCCACGTACAAAAAATGTAACGATAATTAGAAATACAACGATCATTAACAATACACGTGAAACAAACGTTTTTAACCAAAAGACGGTTGTTGTGGGAGGACCAAGAAAAGAGGATGTTGAAAGAGTGGCACATACAAAAGTACTCGTAATGCATGTGAGTGATGCCACAAAGCCGAGTAGAGAAGTTGTAGACAGGAGTAGAAATACAATTAACGTTTACAGGCCAGTAATCAACAAAACAACGATAAACAAAAATGTTACTGTAAATAAAACAACAGTAAATAAGAATACTAAGAAAACCGAAAACAATAACAAGAAGGTGACCAACAGATCAGTGAATACTGAAACAGTAAATAATAATAAAACGGTGAACAAAGAAGCTAATAAAGCTAAAGAAGCGAATAGGACTACAGCAAAGAAGGTAACTAATAAAAAAACCGGGGGCAGGGAAGTGAATGATAATGATAAAAATATAAGCGAGGATAAAAAGCAGGTACAAAAAAATGCTGCTCCTGATTCAAATGAACAAAATGCGGTGAAACCGGCGGAAAATGACAGGCAGGATGAGAATAGGCGTACAGTGGAAAAAAAGCCAGCACCGAAACAGAATGAACGGCAGGTTCATAAGCCTGGTAATAATGACAGCGATAATGATAAACCAAAAAAACCACAAGGATCTGTGGGTTTGAATGATAAAAATGCAAAGCTTATGGCTATAGATCAAAATCAGACAAAAATGGCGGATTCAAACTCTGTATCAGAAAAGAATCAAAATAAAAATGAAGTGAGGAACAATCATCTAAAGACAAAAGAAAGATAATAGTTCTCAAGAGATAAAAAAGTAAAGGGGCCTCTGGGAGCTCCTTTACTTTTTACTAATGTTCCTGGACAACCTGTGGAGAAGAAAAAAAAGATCCGACCCTATGGCGAGCCGGATATCCAATTCATCAAGCGATGAACTATCATTAAAAGATATTGCTCAAGTCTATAGCTTAAAATTTGTTCCTGCCTCTATTAGTGGTTTCCTTTTGTAAAGGTATATGGACTAAGCTCTTCACCTTCTCTATACTGCAAAGTACCAAAATGACCGGTAAAAATGCAAGTGGAAATGCAGTAGCTGTTATTTGTAATCTTATAAAAAGATTTTGCAGAAAGAGCCATATTTGGTTTAACATATAATGATTTAGGATCGATAAATAATACAATAACAAACCTATAATTATTTCTTTGAAATAAAGAAATTTTTTAATTAAATAAAGATGAAATTCCCCACGATAAAAAATAAAATCCGCAACCACAATAAGCATTAAAACTATACTAATTTACCCAACGGAAAGTATTAATCAGATGCATTAAATCCTGAACAAGAAAATCATTTACAGGTTTAAGTGAATCCTGGTTAGGGGTAGTATCAAAATACAATGCGCCTCGTAAAAAATTTTTCGTTGAGTCCGTCAAAAAAAATTGATTTGCAGTTGCAACATCACCGGAAACTTTAAAGAACATACCATGCACATTCAGAGGTGTGTTTATCAGCGAATCATTTATATAACTCGCCTTTACTGATTGTTTATTTGTTAAGTTAAAAGCATCGTTAAGCAATTTGTCCAATTTATATTTTCCAATTATCTTATAGCTTATATAAACCCTTCCATTGAATTGCGGAAACTCAACGTTTATCCACCAGGGATTTTCCGGGGAATCACCAAAAAAACTTGTATCCTTTACAATCTTTGCATATACAGGATACTCAAATGAATAGGGAAAGCCAGGTTCATTAAACAAAGTATATTGTTTT
>DATBFI010000367.1:0-7913 GCA_036558585.1 Chitinophagaceae bacterium | reverse complement strand
CCAAGAAAACTTGTATCCACATCCTGGTCAGCATAATTAATCTGAATTGCACGAACCGTGCACATACTTCCGAGATCCGACTGCAACCATTCTCCTTTATTTCCTGTAGCGGCACTCCAATATGTTTTTATGTTTTCGTCTACTGCATAATTTGGTTCATAACCTCCCAATGTTGATGAAACAACAACAGGTTTATTATAATTCAAAAGCATCCACCCGGTGAAACAATTATGCATGTTGCCTGAATCGTGATTCAATAAAGATTGCGCATTCAATTCTCCTCCATTGGAGACTGGTAAATAATACGGATAATCTCCAAATGAAGTATTACAATACAATATTCCATCTTTATCAAAACCCGCGGGCCATATTCCTATTCTTCTTTCAAAATTATTTTTGACACATATCACAATCGTACTCACATGCCACCAATTGCCAAATTTGTCCTGGTATGTGGCACCATGTCCTGCACCTCTTGCAAAGCCTCCGGGCTTATAGGAAAAGGGATTGTGCGACTGGTAAGTAAAAGGTCCCAACGGATGATCGCTTACGTATACACCATCGCCATAACCACTGAACTCGGTGCCGGGCGCGCCATATTGCAAATAATATTTTCCGTTGTATTTGTTCATCCATGAACCTTCGATAAAAGGATCAAGAAATGTATTGTCGTTGTATTCACCAAAGCGTTCCCAGCCGTGTATTTCCGGATGCAGATGCAGCAGTTCTTTTCTCTTTCCTATTGGTTGAAATGTGTTGCGGTCAATTTCCTGCCCATATGTTGGATATAAATTGCTTGAACCAAAGTAAATATACAATTGACCATCATCATTCTGGAAAAGTGCAGGGTCCCATGCACCCACTTTAAATGAATCCACTGCTTCCTTCCAGTCATCTTTTGTTGGATTCATGCTCATGTACAAAGGAAAATCCAGTGTATATGTAGAACCGATTACAAATAATGTATCGCTTGTTGCCAATACTGCCGGCGCACACAATTCATCGTAAACATGATGGTATGGTTTTAAAAATTTGCGCGGCACAAATTTCCAGTTAAGCATATCACTACTGTACCAATAACCCCATTGATTGGTAGAAAACAAATAATAATTGTCTTTGAATAAAGCGATCACAGGATCGGCTGTGGCGCGATGCCGTCCCTGTTCAGAAAAATTAGGAATAGGTGTATATCCGTAATCAATATTGATAGGATTGCAAAATGTTTTTTGTTGTGCCCGGGAAACAGGAGAAACAAAAAAGACAATTAAGGCAAGCAATAAATTTTTCATGGGAGATTATTATAGTCGCTAATGTAAAGAATAAAGTTATTTATCCCGAAGGGATCCCTTTGGTCTATATTGCTCTATTGCCGTCTGGTTCACTCCTCGCGGACATTAGTCGGGAAGTCGGCAAGACCGAAAGCCCGGAAGATTACCATGTGGACAACGACCTTACTAACTTTTAGTCTTTGCTGACTTTCCGACTTTCCTGACTTTGGAGACTTTTTCGACTTCCCTGCCTTCGGCTTTAAGCCAAAAATTTTATCAAAAATGCTAAAAAAATTAGTGTGCATAATTATTTTATGTTACTTTTATTGACTGATTAATTTTGAAATTAAAACTGAAAGATCATGAGTAATACAGACAAACTTAAAGCCCTTAAACTTACTATTGATAAGATAGATAAAGACTTTGGCAAAGGCAGTGTAATGATGATGGGTGACAAGGCACCCGGCCCCATGGAGGTTGTCTCCACCGGCTCAATCGGCCTTGATGCTGCCTTGGGAGTAGGAGGCGTACCTAAAGGAAGGGTAATAGAAATATATGGTCCCGAGTCATCCGGTAAAACTACGATTGCAACACATATCATTGCAGAAGCACAAAAGAAAGGAGGCATATGTGCAATCATCGATGCAGAGCATGCTTTTGATAGCAGCTATGCCCAAAAGCTAGGTGTTGATGTAGATAATTTATTAATATCACAACCTGATTATGGTGAACAAGCTTTGGAAATTGCGGACCGTTTAATACTTTCAGGAGCATTGGATGTAGTGGTAATAGACTCTGTGGCAGCACTGGTTCCAAAAGGTGAATTGGAGGGCGAGATGGGTGATAGCAAAATGGGTTTGCAGGCAAGATTAATGAGCCAGGCTTTGCGTAAACTTACTGCTACCATTAGTAAAACCAATACGGTTTGTATTTTTATAAACCAGTTGCGTGAAAAGATAGGTGTGATGTTTGGCAATCCGGAAACAACAACCGGAGGCAATGCACTAAAATTCTATTCATCCGTGCGTTTGGATATTCGCCGTCTTGCACAAATAAAAGATGGTGATGAAGCAATTGGTAATCGTGTAAAAGTAAAAGTTGTAAAAAATAAAGTGGCTCCGCCTTTTCGCAGTGCAGAGTTTGATATAATTTTTGGAGAGGGCATTAGCAAAGTGGGTGAAATTCTTGATATGGGTGTAGAGTTGGGTATTGTACAAAAAAGTGGAAGCTGGTTTAGTTATGATAGCAACAAACTTGGCCAGGGTCGGGACGCAGTAAAAGAGCTGTTGCTGGATAACCCTGAGCTGGCAACAGAGATTGAGAATAAGATAAGAGCAAGGCTTAGCGAGGTACAAACGGGTGTGGCCGTAGAAGAATAATATTGCAGTGGGTTAGTAAGTAAGGCCATTATGTATTTGCATAGTGGCTTTTTTATTATTAGACAAAGAGTGAAAAATAAATAACAAGATCAATAATTATTTTTGAAAACTTATTGTCCAATTACAAATTTTATGCGTTTAAAATTGCTTGCTCTGTTTCTTTTGATCACCATGGTTTCCTTCGCTCAAAGAACCGATATTAAACTGCAAAAGCAGATCGAAGATGTGATCACTGGTTTTAATGGTGATATCGGTATTTATGTTCACGATCTTAAACACAACAAAACAATTGCGATAAATGCCGATACAGTTTTTCCCACTGCCAGCATCGTCAAAATTTCCATATTGATCGGCATAATGCAAAAAATAGAAAAAGGTGAATTAGATTATCATCAGCGTCTCACTTATACAGATTCACTTTATTATAGCGAAGGCGATGACATTCTTGCATCATTTAAAGACAGTTCCACAATAGAGTTAAGTAAAGTAATCATGCTGATGCTCACCACAAGTGATAACTGTGCCAGCCTGTGGTTGCAGGGCTTAGCCGGAGGAGGCAAAAGAATCAACCAGATCCTCGATAGTCTCGGCTATAAAATTACTCGCGTTAACAGCAGAACACCCGGCAGGGAGGGGAACCGAACCCAGTATGGCTGGGGACAAACATCACCGCGTGAAATAGCAACAATAATGGAAAATATCGTAAATGGCAAAGTGCTAAGTAAACCTTCGAGTGATAAAATGCTGCGTTTACTGGGGAGGCAATATTGGGATGAAGAGGCTCTTTCACAAATACCACCAGGCGTTTTTGTTGCAGATAAGAATGGTGCAGTAGATGCAAGCAGAAGCGAAGTAGTATATGTAAACAGTACCCGCAATCCATACATCTTCAGCATATTTACAAAGAACAACAAAGACACAAGCTGGCAATACAATAACGAAGCATGGGTGCTTACAAGAAAAATATCAGGCTTGTTATGGAAACATTTTAATCCAAAGAGTGATTGGGTGGGTGAGCCTGCAAAAAAGTAGAATGTGAAAGGTTGCAAAAGATTTTTGCCACAGTATAGAGATGTATAGTTTTAATTCTTATGCTGATACAGGTACTGAGTGTATCGCATCACTCATTTCTTTAATAAGCGATGTATCTTTTTCAATCGCATTGCCAACCACAATTATATCTGCACCTGCTTTACAGTTACGATAAGCTTTCTCAGGTTGGGCAATACCACCACCTACTATTAAGGGTGCCTCAATATGTGTGGCAACCTTTTCTATCATCGTTTCAGTAATTGCCCTTTTGGCCCCGCTGCCGGAGTCCATATAGATAAGTCTCATTCCAAGCATTTCACCCGCCATAGCAGTGCACATAGCTATTTCATTTTTATCCGAAGGAATAGGTGAGGCGTTAGAAATGTATGATACAGTTGTAGGAGCGCCACCGTCTATTACCATGTAACCTGTAGGCATAATTTCAAGTCCGCTTTGTTTTACAAACGGAGCACTTACAACATGCTGCCCTATTAATAATTCGGGGTTCCGTCCTGAGATCAATGAGAGGTACAGTAATGCATCAGCATATGTGCTTATCTGTGAAGGTGCGCCTGGAAAAAGTATAATAGGAATGCTACAGGAAGCTTTGATAAGTTGAATGCATTCATCTAAATAATTCGAGATAACTAAACTGCCTCCAACAAAAAAATAATCAACACCGGCCTCGACTGAAAGAGATACCAGTCTGTCAATTTTTGCCGGATCAACTTTGTCTGGATCAATCAGCACCGTAAACGCCCTACGCCCAATTCTTTTTCTTTCGGTTAACTGATTATATATCTTTTGCTTCATGCCTGTGATTGAAATGGTGCCTATTTGCAAAAATGCAAAAAATTCCGCTTTTATCACATAAATTTCTAATACAAAAAAAGATACCACACTTCTATGTTACTATCGCGCTGAATATAATTCTGCTTATCAATCGCTAAACACATCAACAGCGTATGTTTCCCAATAGTTATTAAACATATGTTAGTAATTTTTTTCTGTGCAAAAAGAGAAAATCTTTTATTTCGGCCTGCGAAAACTTATAGATATTAAAAGCATCATTCTTTTTAATCAAAAGTAAACTGGTAATTTGCCCGTCGCATATTACTTTTGGCGCCTTGCAGATCCTTTATGGTTCTTTAAACTATTTGTTCATTTTAAAAAATAATTCTAATGAAAATCCAACAAAGTTTACTTCTTTCTTTATTACCGCTTTTATTATTCTCCTGCGTAAGTTCAAAAAAGTTTAAAAGCGAACAGGCGAAGAACGCGGAACTTACTTCAAAATACTCCACATTACTTGGTGAATACAATGATTGCCAAAAAAATAAAAATGATCTTACCGCCCAAAAATCATCTCTCGAAACCGACAATGGTAACCTGAAAGCCCAGGTAGCAAGTCTTCAAAAGGAGAATGAATACCTCAAACAGAACAGCTCAACCTTGCTTAATCAATTACAGTCAATGTCTGTAATGAGCAGTAGCCAGGCCGAAAGTGTAAAAAAATCACTGGAAAGTATTGGTGCCAAAGACGCCTACATACAAAATCTTCAACAGGCAATGGCTAAAAAGGATTCGCTTAATATGGTTCTGGTAATGAATTTAAAAGGAGCTATCGGCAATCTTGATGACAAAGACATCAACATAAAAGTTGATAAAGGTGTCGTGTACATCGATATCTCTGATAAGCTTTTATTTAAAACCGGAAAATACGATGTTAGTGAGCAGGCTAAAGTAGTACTGGGAAAAGTGGCCACTGTATTGAAGAATCAGCCTGATATCGAGTTTATGGTAGAGGGCCACACAGATAATATTCCTTTTAAAAGTGGAGTGTTACTTGATAATTGGGATCTCAGTGTAAAGCGTGCAACTTCAGTTGTGCGTATTTTACAAAACCAGTACGGCCTTGAACCTTCACATATGACTGCTGCCGGTCGTGGCGAATATGTTCCGCTAACCGCCAATGATTCGGCCGAAAGCCGTGCTGCCAACCGCAGAACAAGGATAGTAATATTGCCTCAATTAGACCAGTTCTTTAAACTGTTGGAACCAAAGCAAAGTTAGAAACAATATAAATCAATGATTTTCATTTAAGCCATCTGTTTCGGGTGGCTTTTTGGTTTCTTGATCCTTGTGATGAATGTTTTAAGAACATTTTATTATCATCTTATTTCAATGATGAGTTTACTGCCATGCATTCAAAGTTGTTGTATTGCAAAGTGTCAATAGATTTTTTTTGCCAGGATATACATTATAAAGCCACCAGGAATTAATTTGAACCACATAGACACAGAGAAAACATAGCTCCCTGCGGCAGGCAGGTTTTTAACATAAAAACTATGTGGATTTCTATTGTGTGCTATGTGTCTATGTGGTTCCCTCGCAAGGTGATACATGCGATAGTCACTTGCATTATTCTGAGGCAGCTAAAGAGAAGATATAATTTCGAAATGGTTAGTTGGATAGCACTATTAAAGCAGATGTAGTCTGAAGTAAGGGACACTCAAAATCATTTCCTTTGCGTCCATCTTACTACACCACCTATCAGCAATAACATCCCAAGGAAAATATATATGGCTTTGGAAGAAGTTGTTTTTAATGCACCAGTGTTGCCAGGGTTTTCATTATAGGTTAATTCATAACCTTGTTCTTCATTGCTCTGTTTTAAACTCGCAAAAAATTTATTTGCTTCAACCGGCATTACATGATCTTTTAAATTTTCGAATTCATACTGCAGCAGTATTTTTTTATAGGAAGAGGAAAATTTTGTTTTAAGCATAAAATCTGCGCAGGCTATATTTTCTGAAGATGGTTTTGCGTCCCATTCTTCCGGCAGATTGATCTCGATTTCTTCATTGTATTTTGCAGGAAACTGGATATAAAAAGGCATCGTGCGCTGCTGGTCTTTTGGTTTTTGAATAATGCTTTGAATAACATACGGAGTAAAAGATACTTTTTTAATACCGTTATTGACTGACCAGAAGCTATCTATAGAGTAATATTCTGTAGTGGTAAAAATGCCGGAGCTGTCATTATCAGCATACAAAAGACTATCAGTTTTTATTTGGTCAAAATATCCTGCGTAAAATTGCCGGTAACTTTTTTGCATTTCATAGTTACTGTTGTTTTTAAAATCATTGCGTACATTATCAGCATAAAAGCCTGTGTAACGAGTGGTTACAATCAAACGAGCTTTTCCATGCATATCGGGAATAGTGAACATTTCTTTCACATTTACCTGCCCTGTTTCATGAAAAGGAATTGTTGTGAGTGAGGTAGTAGTATCACTTACAACAAAACCGCATTGATAGTCAGGATACGATATGTTCCCGATGTTTCCCCGCTGATACGATATTGTTGGATCAAACCAGTAATATTCATTATTTATTTTTACCCTTACCGTTGTATGATCAAAATCTGTTGGGGCGGGGAGACGATTATTAAGCGCTTTTTTATCATCTGTATTAATAAGCACAGGACTTGCTTCTATACCCATTGCATTTAACATGCAACAGAGGAGGTAAGATTTTTCTTTGCAATCACCAAAACGTTGAGCAAATACTTTATTTGGATTAGCAGGCTTATGTGAATGTATCCCCATTTCTATTCCCATATACCGTATCTCATCCTGGACAAAGCGAAGGGCCGCCTGCACGCGGCTTTCAGGAGTTAAATAATTATTTTGAATTTTTTTTATCGTTTTTTGTAACTCAGCGGATAACTGAACATGATTTGGAAATATAGCACGGGCCCAGTCGTTAACTTCTTTCCAGCTTTTATATTCGCTCACCATAATATCAGGATAAGGATCATACCATGAGGGTAAATAGTCCTGTGCATGTAACGCAGTTACATTTACCTGCTTCCACTCATATACGGTTGCCGCAGCAGATGCTTGTACCGCAGGGAGCAATGTATCAATATTGTACTTTATATTGATTGTTCTTCCCTTTGGAACAATAAGTTTGTAGTAGAGATTATATACGGGGCAAGAGTATCGTGTGCTGTAAACATCGCTGTACTTTTCATTGAAAATAGGATTGAACCCTTTAAGCGAATAACTGTATTCTATTATATCATCTTTTCTTACATCTTCAAGAAATAAAACTGCGTTTAAGGAACCGTTATAGATAAAATTATCAAGGTCTGTCTCCTGCTGTATCGTTTTTATTTTGGAAAGTTGCAAGTGGTTAATAATCTCACCATTCCTGATCACACGTATGGT
>DATBFI010000366.1:0-9751 GCA_036558585.1 Chitinophagaceae bacterium | reverse complement strand
CGCTGCCGGGCGTATAGTAATGGCACTTAAAAGTGTACACCAGGAAACAGAACAACAAAACCCTGTTGTGCGCATGGGTTTCTGGCCAGGTGGCGACAGGGATGGTAACCCTTTTGTTACCACGGATACCACGCTTAAAGTGGCCGATGCTTTACGCGGAGCTATTATAAAATGTTATTACCAGGATGTACGCAAGCTCAAGCGACGCCTTACATTTAAAGGTGTAGAAGAAAAAATTGGTGACCTTGAAAAAAAACTTTATGTAAATCTTTTTATACCGAATGGTCAAACCAACATTACACAAAAAGAAATACTCGAAACTTTATTACAGGCAAGGTTAACATTAATTGAACAACACAATGGACTTTTTCTTCATTTGCTGGACAACCTGATTAGTAAAGTGCAGGTTTTCGGTTTGTATTTTGCTTCACTTGATATACGGCAGGATAGCTCAGTGCATGAAAAAGTGCTTGAAGCTATTGCTGCAAAAACAAATATTTTACCTGATAATTATCCTGCACTTACCGAAGAGGAAAAAATAAAATTGCTGCAGAACCTTTCTGAAACAGTAAACGTATCAGTATTTGATAATGATTTATATAAAGACACATTGCAGAGCATACAAGCTATAAAAACTATTCAGCAATTAAATGGGGAAGCCGGTTGTCATCGTTATATAATTAGTCACTCCACGAGTGCTTTAAATGTAATGGAGGTATTTGGGCTGCTTATTTTGGGCGGTTGGGATCAGAAGGAAATGGCGGTTGACATCGTTCCCTTATTTGAAACCGTGGAGGATCTGCAAAACGCAGAAATGGTTATGCGCTCCTTGTATGAAAATGAAATATATAATTGCCATCTTAAAAAACGTGGTAACAGGCAAACCATCATGCTTGGTTTTTCTGACGGCACAAAGGACGGCGGTTACTTTATGGCAAACTGGGGAATATACAAAGCAAAAAAGGAGCTGACCGAAATATCAAAACAACATGGTATTGATGTAGTGTTCTTTGATGGGCGTGGCGGGCCGCCTGCACGAGGAGGTGGGAAAACGCATAAGTTCTATGCTTCTATGGGCAGGGATATTGCCAACAAAGAGATACAGTTGACCATCCAGGGACAAACGGTAAGCTCAAATTTTGGAACAATAGATTCCGCACAATTTAATATAGAGCAACTGATACATGCAGGTATATCGAATGATTTATTTTCTACAAAAGATATAACGCTAAATGAAGATGAAGAGAATCTCCTGCAATTATTGGCCGATGAAAGTTATAAAGCATACATCGAATTAAAAGGTCATCCCTATTTTGTAGAATATCTTGCAAATGCAAGCCCGTTGCGTTTTTATGCAGAAACCAATATTGGCAGCCGGCCTGCGAAACGGGGCTCTTCGTCAAAACTAACATTAAAAGATCTTCGTGCCATTCCCTATGTTAGTGCGTGGAGTCAATTAAAACAAAATGTTCCCGGCTATTACGGTGTAGGAACAGCTTTAAAGAAACTGGATGAAGCAGGTAAATGGCAACAGGTGCAGAAAGTATATAAAACTCTTTTCTTCAAAACGCTTATTGATAATTGTGAAATGGCTATGAAGAAATGTTACTTCCCCCTTACCGAATATCTTTCACGCCATCCACGATACGGCGAGATATGGAACATGATGTACAATGAATATGAGCTTACGGTAAGATATGTTCTCAAATTATCGGGTCATACAGAATTAATGGCGGATTATCCTGTTGACCAACTATCCATTTCCATGCGGGAAAGAATTGTATTGCCCCTGGCAACTATACAACAATATGCCTTATCCAAAGTAAGAGAAATGGAAGAGCAGTTGGTAACAACACCTGTTAAAGAAACTTACGGAAAGCTGGCTATGCGGTGTTCATTTGGAATAATAAATGCAGGAAGAAATTCAGCGTAAAAATAAATTTACAAGGCCTGATAAGGTAATATCTAATCTACGTATCTTTTCTTTTAAACTTTTCAAATAATGCTACATATATACTAAGGCGTCGCCCCTTTTATTTTTCCTTTCTTTATTAAATAGCGTGGCCATCATAATACTCTTTAAAATTTTTTTCACTAAAAATAACATGCCAAAAAAGTACTGTTGATAATTCCTGCAATAATGATAAGTATTTTTACACAAAGGAAATAAGGTTCAGGCTTTAAGCTAAGACGAAAAGTAATATTATAAGTGAAATCGCTTCGTTCAATAAAAACATACATAGGAATATTAAATACAAAGCTCACATTTTTAACGGCCAGCTTTTTATTTCCTGGTTTTTGTGCATATTCCCAGAATGTCTCTGCCTCAATAGACAGAAATAAGATACTGATAGGAGAACAGGTTACACTTCAAATTAAGGTTGAAAATTTTAATGCGCGTACAACGTTTCTTCAAAACTGGTTCTATCCGCCAGACACAGCCACTCATCTACAGGTTGTAAATCGCGAGCCCGTTGATACAATTGATGTAGGCGGGCTTATTACGTACATGCAAAAACTTACCCTTACTTCTTTCGACTCGGGAAAATGGAAACTTGATCCTATGCAGGTAATAATGCAGGAAAGGTCCACCGGAAAAAAAACCATATTACAAACCGATTCTCTCTTCCTCGAAGTGTTGCCTGTAGATGTCTCGAATATGCAAAACTATCACGATATAAAAGATATTCTTGCTGTTGAAACAAGGCCGGATTACACTTTATATATAGCTATTGCGGTATCGTGCATAATTCTTGCGATCCTCATATACTTGTTGGTAAAGCGAAAACGTGTAAAAAAGGAAGAACCGCCACAGCCTGTATACAAAGGCACTCCATTGGAATACGCTTTGCAAAAGATAAAAGAGCTGGAACAGGAAAGCCTGCCCGCAAAAGGACAGGTAAAATTATTTTACACGAAACTTTCAGATATCTGCAGAAATTATTTCAGCGATCAGCTGCACGTGCGTTCCACTCAATCAACAAGCGACGAATTAATGGTGTTGCTGGGCGTATATCTCCAAAACGAAAAATACCGAACACATTTTTACCAGTTGTTACGTTTGGCTGATGCCGTAAAGTTTGCAAAATATATTCCTGTTACGGAACAGGATACCGAGTCTGTAAAAACAGCTGTTGCATCATTGCAGCATATTGACGAGTTAATAAAATCTGCCACATCACATGCTTAATGAGTGGTTACAACATATTGAGTTTGCTTACCCCTGGGTATTAGGCTTATTTTTTCTTTTGCCGGTGCTCATATTTGAATATATACGACGGCATAAACGTACACAGGCATCTATTCTTATCACAACAACACATTTTATTGAAAACACAAAAAGCATAAAAACATCGCTGCTCCATATTCCTTTCATATTAAGATGCCTGTCATTAATATGTTTAATTATAGCAATGGCCTGGCCACGATTAAAATATACAGAGCAGCAGACCGAAGGAGAAGGCATTGATATAGTGCTTTGCTTCGACATAAGTGGAAGTATGACGGAGCAAGACTTTCTGCCTAATCGCGTGGAAGCGGCTAAAGCGGTGGCAGAGGAATTTGTAAAGCAACGACCCGGTGACAGAATTGGGATTGTAATATTTAGCAGTGTAAGTTTTACACTATGTCCCATTACTACTGATCATAATGCAGTGCTGGCACAGATAGGAAATATTCAAAGCGGCTATCTTCAGGAAGAAGGTACCGCTATTGGTTCGGGGCTTGCCACAAGTGTGGACAGGCTGCGCACAAGCAAATCAAAAAGCAAAGTGGTGATATTGCTTACTGATGGTGTTGATGTTGGCGGAACAGTTCCACCCGATCTTGCAAAGCAAATGGCGAAGCAGTACAACATAAAAGTTTATACCATTGGCATTGGAAGTGAAAAAGAGATCGATGAAGTGCTTGAATCTCCGCTGGGTCACATTACGCAAAAGCGAAAACTGGAATTTAATGAAGGATTGCTTAAAGACCTGGCATTTACTACAGGTGGCCAATATTTTCATGCAACCGATAATGAGGCCTTACAAAAAATTTATACCAGCATCAATCAGCTGGAAAAAACAAAAATAAAATTTACCACGTATAACCGTTACACCAATAAATTTCTGCCGTGGCTGGCTGCAGGAATGATCCTGTTGATTGCAGAAATTCTTTTACGATATACGGTTTTTAAAAAATTTCCGTAGGAATAGTTTTTTGGCCGGGCAGTACTAATACAGTCGCTGCTTTTGTTGCGTCGCACACTTTTACTTTCAGTTCTTTATGCACCATTTAAAGCATGGATAAGTGTATTGCCTAATCATTGTTCAGAAAGGTTTTATTAGCATGTGAACTTCTTACATTTGTTACCCTGTCTTGCAGGATTATCAAAAATCATATAATCATCTTAATCATTTAAATTATGATTCAGCAAGTTTCTGTGGTTGGTGCCGGAACAATGGGGAATGGCATTGCCCATGTGTTTGCTCAAAATGGTTGTGTTGTAACTCTGATTGATGTGAATATAACACAATTGGATAAAGCTCTACAAACCATTACAAAAAATCTTGACAGGCAAATTGTAAAAGGCACTCTCACGGAAGAACAAAAACAAAAAGCCCTGGCAAACATTATAACAGTTACTGATATTGCAAAAGGTGTACAGGAGGCACAACTTGTAATAGAAGCAGCAACAGAAAATACAGAACTGAAACTAAAGATATTTAAACAACTTGACGAAGCTGCACCAGGAGAAACCATACTCGCCTCTAATACATCCTCGATCTCTATTACAAAAATTGCTGCTGTTACAAAGAGACCAGGTCTTGTTATCGGCATGCACTTTATGAACCCTGTTCCGGTAATGAAGCTTGTAGAGATCATCAATGGTTATGCTACAAAGAAAGAAGTTACCGATACAATTGTTGCGTTAAGCAAACGGCTGGGAAAAACGCCTTGCGTGGTAAATGATTTTCCTGGCTTTATTGCCAACAAGATATTAATGCCGATGATAAACGAGGCCATTTATAGTTTATATGAAGGGATTGCCGGAGTGGAAGAAATTGATACAATCATGAAGCTTGGAATGGCACACCCGATGGGCCCATTGCAATTGGCAGATTTTATTGGTCTTGATGTTTGCCTAAGCATTTTAAATGTATTATATGATGGTTTTGGCAATACCAAATATGCACCTTGTCCTTTGCTCGTAAATATGGTAACGGCAGGAAGACTTGGAGTAAAAAGCGGGGAAGGATTTTATATATACACCGCAGGCAGTAAAGAGTTGGTTGTGAGTGAAAGATTTAGAAAAGGATAAATATTTTTTATGGCTGTAACCATGCATTTCTTAACATCAATTGGTCTTGCGATGGTGTATCAGAAAAAGTGAGCACATTATATTTTATCACGGGAAATTTCATCATTGTACCTTTTAATTCAACAGGCGTATCATTTCCGGTTGAGTTTTTCCGCATCACCTTTATTAAAAGGCTATCGCCTGTTTTTGCAGATGCATAAAGATCATTGATCAGGTCATTTGCATTTTGTGCGGTCAATTCTTTTTCATTGATGGAAATGAATTCATCATTCTTTATGTATCCCAGGGTTCTGCCTAATTCATTCATTCCGCTGGTATCATTTACTTTTAATCTCTCTGTTTGTGGATTGTACCCTATCGAAATACGCCCAAGGGAAAATGAACTATCCTTTGTTTCAACCTCAGGCTGATAATCCACTCCCACTATATTAAATATCTCCTGCAAAGGCAAAGGTTGCGGACCTGAAACACAAGTATCAAGAAATTGTCTTATCTCCGGGTATGTAAGTTTTTCAATTTCGCTAAAAAGTTCATCATCCTTAAAACCTTTTTGTTTTCCATATTTGCCTGATAAATCATGTATCAAATTCAGGATGCCATACTTGCCCTGTGACAACTGTAACAACTTTATATCGAGACACATTGCAATGAGAGCACCTTTCTGATAAACATTTCCATATTGTTTTTTGTATTCGTTGAGAACATTACTACTCATTTTTGTAAACGACAACGTATCGTTATAATTTTTTCTTGAATTGGTAATCTTTTCGCTCAATCTCTTTAGCAATTCTTCAGGTGATATAATTCCATATTTTTCCTGCACCATGTGGGCATGATATTCTGTTGACCCTTCATACAGCCATAAGTGCTGAGACATTTTAGGATTGTTGAAATCAAAATTTTGTATCTCGCCGGAATGAATGGTAAGCGGCGTAATGATGTGAAAAAATTCATGAGCTGCATGGTTTACAAATTCTTCTGATAATTGTTCGGCTCCTCTTTCCGGATAGTAATACATTGAGCAGTAAGAATGCTCCAGCGCACCTTCGCCACCTGAGTACCCTTGCCTATCGTTAAGATAAATAATGAAGGCATACTTGTCAACGGGCAATTTACCACCAAGATATTTTCCCTGGGCCTGTAATAATGTATCCAGCTTTTCAGCCAGGAACCTTGAAGTTATTTTTTTATTTGGTGAGTAAACTGAAATAAGTACGTAGGTATTGCCAACTTTAATAAAGGATGTATCCGGAATATCGTACATAAAAGGATTGTCAACGATCCTGTTATATGATTCCACAACAAATTGATCGCGTGTGGCACTCTTATCTGTATCTGTTAATGCAGTGCTTCCATAGAGATTAGATGGATGAAGAACCGTTACTTCATAACCCGTGTTTTTCATACCATCAAAATATCCAAGAAAACAATGGTTGTTGATAATATAGTTTGTATCTTTTTGGATATTGCTTCCCGCAGGTTCAAAGATCACCTGCTTTGTAGTGCTGTCATCATACGAGTCATTAACGAAATATGAAAGTTTGTAGAGCTTATCGGCATTCGCAATTGTCCAGCTATTCACGTCACTTTTTTCGGTGGGCAACGGATTTCCTTTTTTATCGAATGCGCTAAACTGTTCAATATATCTTCCGTAATCATCTTCAGAATAGGTGCCCGGAACAATTTTGGGAATATGATAAGTAATAGTAGTTTTTTTTATGGCAGGAGTTATCAGCTCAACTTTTACTTTATCATCTGTTACATTATCCAGATCAATAGTAAACTTGTAAGAGCTGGAAGGATTAGTTGTTTTGGCCAAAGAATCAAAAGAAAAAACTACAAAAATCATTACACTAAAAAAATACCTGCACATACTATCTAATTTTAGTTGAATGCATAAATAAATAATAGCATTTTCTTAAAAAGAAAGATTAGGATGAGTAGTATAAAGAGCGGGATTAATGGTAATTATTGCGATCCTAAAATTTATCGTTTTGAAATATTTTTTATAGGCTGGGATTATATCAAGACTTAACTCCTGTTGGGTTTAGATCTGTATTTATGTTCCGGATCATATAACTTAATTCTACGGATGCATTCAAAACAAACGTTATTATCAGGTTATCTACTGCTATAAATTCTTCATTTTACCTGCACGCCATTCTTCCATACAGAAAAAATATTTCGTGTTTGCTTTATGTCACCAACCGGGTTACCGTTTAATACAATAAAGTCAGCTTTTTTGCCGGGTTGTAATGTGCCGCATTGTTTATCGATATGAAGCATTTTAGCTCCATTATTTGTTGCGGCAATAATTGCCTGCATAGGAGTCAGGCCTGCTTCTGTCATTAACTGCAATTCAAGATGCTCAGAAAAACCCTGAGTGCGCACAGGCTGTGCACCAGAATCGGAACCAAGCACAATTACAACACCTGCATCTGATAATTTTTTTAAATTCTTCATTCCAATTTCAAATGCAGTTTTCTTTTTCTCTAGCGTTGTATCTTTTTGAACCTGTTGTTTAAAATTGGCACTCGTTAGTCTTTCCCAAAGTCCCGGTTCAAGAGAGGCTTTAAAGAAAGAGTCATTTATCCAGCCGGGATCATTTGCATAAACAATATTGTAATCATCCAATGAAAGTGTGGGAATATAATAAACACTTTTTTGTTTCATTGCCGTTATCAATTCATCATCCACTTCTTTATCGCGAATGCTGTGTGCCAATACATCAATACCAGCGCTGACGAGTTTTTTTGCATCGTCCAGGTAAAAAACATGTGCTGCTACGCGTAATCCTTTTTTATGCGATTCTTTAATAACAGCTTCATAAATCTCAGGTTGCATTTTTTTGGCTATTCCATAGAAATCATCTACCCAAATCTTCACAAAATCAGGCTTTAATAATACAAGGTCATCAATATCTTTTATAGCCTCTTCAACCGTTTGCGGTTGTTTTATGCTATGTGATAAATTAGTTGGCGGGGCATTATTTGCAGCAAGACCATAGCCTGCAGTATAAATTGTGGCGCCCGGCAATAAACCGTTTTGCGAAGAATCGCGAAGAGGAAAAATTATTTCCTGGTCTGTTCCTAAACATAATACTCTGCCTACACCAAACTGTTCATATTTTTCAAGATGTCTCAGGATATTTTCACGAGTGTAATTATTCGGTGAAGAATTATCACCTTTTAGCAAACCCAAATGGCAATGCCCGTTGATCATAGCGGGCATTATAAATTTACCTGCAAGATCTGATATCTCTGCATTAGCGGGCAATGCAGCATTTGCAGGTAAAATAGCCTCAATCTTATCTTCTTTGATCACAAGATCTATATTTGACTTTACACCACTACCAGTTCCATCAATAAGCGTAACACCTTTAATTACTTTTACTGTTTGAGCTATTGCTGAAGTGGTCAACAAGAGCAAATAAAGAAAGAACCAGGATGATCTTTTCATACGGTTTATATTTAAATAAGGGTGGACCTAATTTGGCAGATGATAAGGGTCTTCAAATTTCGACTTTATTTTTATAGATCGAATAAATAGTACAATTAAACTTATTCAATGAAGCATTCATTATAGAAAATGAAAAAATTGCAGGTTATTTGCTGCACTGAATCAAATCCCGAAATGATTAAATAAAAAACCGGTACAAATCTTTTTTGAACCGGTCATGAAAGCATTAATGTTCTTCGGAAAATTTTTTATGAAAAAGGTTTTAATTAGCACTTATTAAACCCATACGTCCTCCTCCTAATATGATACCTAATTTAAAGCCCAAATAACTTGCATTATTGGTTACAAAATTGTATTCAATGCCTGTGCGCAGATGTCCCCATTCAAAACCACCACGAATCATACAGCCAAACCTGTTTGAAAAATTGGTATCAGGTAATAGAGCCCCTTCCTCTTTCCCGGTTTGATTCATCATACTATACCAACCAAAACCGCCTCCTACGAGTGGGCGAAAATCATTGTTATTGAAATAATAATCACTTGTTAATATTACGGAGACATTAGCTTGGGATTGTTGAGTACTTATGTCACTGCTGTCTTCGGGAGGAGTTAATATAGCGGCTTCTAATCTCAGCCCAAAACTAACCTGATCGCCGACAAAAGCATATTTAGGTTCCATTGCAAACAACAGCCCGCCTTTTTCACCAGAGGCCCGCGGCATCGCATAACCGGCGCTCGCATCTATTTTAAAGGGCTTGAACTCTCTGTCCCATATTCTCTGTGCAAATGCAGATCCTGTGCACGATACAAACAGCAAAATGGTTAAGGGTTTTTTCATGAAACAATTGGATTTAGAGTTGTATAATACACAAGAGTATGAAATATCCGTGCAATTGATAATTAAAAAGAAATAAAATGAATTATTACATGATTAAAGTGACCGAATATAGTCTAAAAGACTGGTTTTCAATCGTGCGGATTAACTATACT
>DATBFI010000365.1:0-27192 GCA_036558585.1 Chitinophagaceae bacterium | reverse complement strand
AAAAAAGAGACCTTAAGGAGTTAGGAAATAATATAGCAAGATGCTTTAGTATGTTATCAAAATTAAATTCAATAGTTTAATTGACGATTCACGATTATGAACCAAACTTTAAAGATAGGCACACGCGACAGCCAGTTAGCTGTGTGGCAAGCCTCATTGGTAAAAGAGGAACTTGCCAAACAAAATATAAAAAGTGAGCTTGTTTTTATCAAAACCGAAGGGGATGTAAATCTTGTTACTCCATTATATGAAATAGGTGTCCAGGGAATTTTTACGAAAACGCTTGACGCGGCCCTGCTCAGCAACAGGGTTGATATTGCGGTACACTCCATGAAAGATGTGCCCACACAATTAGCCAAAGGAATTTCGCAAGCCGCAGTTTTACCAAGGGCTTCTTATAAAGATATTTTTGTGTATAAAGAACAGGCAATAATTGAAGCATGGCAATTAACAAAATGCATTCTTAACTCACCTTTAGATGTCGGGGGCACCATCGCTACAAGCAGCATCCGCCGCAAGGCACAATGGTTACACCGTTATCCAAATCATAGAATTGAAAATTTACGCGGAAATATAAACACACGTTTAAAAAAAATAGAGGAGCATAACTGGAACGGGGCCATCTTTGCCGCAGCAGGGCTGGAAAGAATTCGGCTTCGCCCTGAGAGTTCAATTGAATTAGACTGGATGTTACCAGCGCCGGCTCAAGGTGCAATTATGGTTGTGTGCAGAACAGAAGATGATGAGACAAAAGATGTGTGCAGCAGATTAAACCATGGGCCAACCGCTTTATGCACCAAAATTGAAAGGGAGTTTTTGAAAACATTAATGGGCGGATGTTCAACACCTATTAGCGCTCTCGCTGTTGTTGATAATGATTATGTACATTTTAAAGGAAGCATTTTTTCATTGGATGGAAAAGAGCATGTTGAAATGGAAAAGAAGACCGGGATAAAAAATGCATTATCGTTAGGAATTGAAGCAGGGAATGAAGTATTATTAAATGGCGGTAAACAAATAACAGAGGCCATTCGTAATGCAGGAAAATAATTTTAGCATATTATGCACAAGGGCCTTGGACCAGCATTTCGTCAGTAAGGCTGAATCATATGGCATACATATAAAAACATTACCCTTTATTGAAATTCAATTTAGAACAGACCTCTCGTTTATCCAGGAAGTAGAACAATTAAGTCAACAAAAGATAAGAGTTGTTTTCACCAGCGTAAACGCAGTGGAAAGTGTGTTCCAACAAATACAAAAAGAAGTTGATTGGAAAATTTTTTGTATTGGCGGTGTAACAAAGGACGCAGTATTCAAGCATTTTGGAGATGAATCTATTATTGCAAGTGCCAGGAGTGCCTCGTTGCTTTCAAGAAAAATTATTGAAACCGGAAATATTAAGGAGGTGATCTTCTTTTGCGGCGATCAGCGCCTGGATGATTTACCCGAAACATTGCGTGCAAACAATATCCATGTGCAGGAAATAATTGCATATCATAATTTACAAACTCCTCATGATGTACAGGAAGATTATGATGGCATTTTATTTTTCAGCCCGACCGCCGTGCACAGTTTTTTCTTAATGAACACAATACGCACAAATGTTGTTTTGTTTTCTATAGGAAAAACAACCACTGCAACTATTCAATCTTATTGTTCGAACAAAGTAATTACAAGTGAATGGCCTGGCCAGGAAAACCTGCTTGACAAAGTGTTAGAACATTACCTGAAGCAGAACTTGAAATGAGGAAAGACGATGATGTTAACTGATAGTGAAAAAATAAAGAACCATATTCTTCAAATACTCGAGACAGTGTATGATCCTGAAGTGCCTGTATTATCTGTAATAGACTTGGGTATTATCAGGGACATCCAATTAAAAATCCCTGCAGCAGGGAGCGATGTGGAAGGATCTGTTATTATAACTCCAACTTATACAGGTTGTCCCGCAATGGATGTTATCAGGACAACCGTAAGGCTTGCATTGATTGAGCACGGCTATACCAATATAGGCATTAAAACAATTTTATCACCTGCATGGACAACAGAGTGGATGAGTGAAAAAGGAAAAGAAAAATTAAAGGCGTATGGTATTGCTCCACCACATGCAGTACAATCTGTATGTACTCTTGACGCATTCCAGGAAGAAGAAGCCATTCAGTGCCCGCACTGCAATTCCTATCATACTAAATTGATCAGCCGCTTTGGATCAACTGCATGTAAGGCACTATACCAATGTGAAGACTGCAAAGAACCTTTCGATTATTTTAAATGCCATTAAGATTATTATACAGACGTGAGATCATAAATTATGAGAGAAGAAAGCTGCAAAATTTGCAGGGGAAGTGATTTTTGAATAATTAGAATATGCTCTAATTAGATTAGCAACTCAGGAAATGATGCCGTAAATATTCATAATCATTGGCACTACTGCTGATTCATTCTTGCATTTATCTCCTTACATAGTGTGTTAAACACTTCTTCAACAGTTCCCTCTCCTTTTACAACCACGACCTTATCGAATTGGCTATAATAATCAGCTACTACGGCAGTTTTGATCCTGTATTCATTAATTCGGGCTCTTATTACTTCTTCATTGGTATCATCCGTCCGGCCACTTGTTAAACCGCGGTTGAGCAAACGTTTTATAAGTTCTTCCTCGCTCACTTCGAGCGACAGGAAAACACCAATTTCTGAATTTTTAAATTTTAAAAGTTTATCCAGTGCCTCAGCCTGTGCCTGTGTTCGGGGAAAGCCATCAAAGAGAAATCCTGTATCCCGATGGGCATCAAGTTCTGAACTGATCATTCCTATTACAACTTCATCAGGCACCAATTGTCCTATATCTATAAATTTCTTTGCTTCAATACCCAAGATGGTTTTTTTGCTTATTTCATCGCGCAGCAAATTGCCCGTACTTAAATGTTTTAAGCCATACTTTATTATAAGTTTTTCGCTTTGAGTGCCCTTGCCGCTTCCCGGGGGTCCGAATAAAATAATATGGAACATGTTTCTTGCTATCCTTGCGTGAAGAGGCAAATATAAGGTGAGCAATTTAAAAATCCTTTAACAAAAGGAATCTTTGTTCCTCGTATTACAGATGTAAGGTTGAATATTCTTAAACGTATTTAGAAAATAACTGTTATTATTTAGAACTTTGCATAATCAGACATATATGAAATCGAAACATTTTTTTAGTTTTTTATTGCTCTTTACTATTGTTGTACAGGGCTGCTACTCACAAAATACCTCATCGAAAAAAAACATAAATATGGATACATCTAACCAGAAAAAAAATCCTGCATACTCAAATAGCGATACTTCAAAAGTTGTGATGAGCGATGATGAATGGAAAAAAATACTTTCACCGGAAGTATATTATGTTGCCCGGCAAAAAGGTACCGAACGCCCCTTTACAAGCAAGTATGAAACATCACATGAAATTGGTACTTACTATTGCGCAGTATGTGGTAATGCTTTATTTAAGAGTGATACGAAATTTGAAAGTGGTTGTGGATGGCCCAGTTTTTACCAGCCGATAAGCAAGACCTCTATCATTTATGCGCCTGATAACAGTTATGGGATGCAACGTACAGAGGTTATGTGTGGCCGCTGCAAATCTCACCTGGGACATGTTTTTGATGATGGTCCTCCGCCAACGGGTTTAAGATATTGCATCAATGGTGTAGTGCTTGATTTTAAAAAAGCGCAGGAAGCTGAAAAAAATTATAATGAGCAACAAAGCAAACAATAAAATTTAGTTTAGTGATTAAGAAAGGCTGCCACATTGCGTGGTGGCCTTTTATTTTTTAACTGGGATTGTGGGCAGGAAAAAAGTATATTCAGGAATTTTAAAAGTTGTATTTCTGCCTGTAACTTGCTTCAACTAACATAATCTAAAACTTATGAAACAGTTACTCCTCATTCGACATGCAAAAAGCAGTTGGGATGATCCCTCGCAAAATGATTTTGACAGGCCACTAAATAAACGCGGTAACAAGGATGCACCGGTCATGGCCGGGCGGCTGGCAGATAAAAAAATAAAGATAGATGCATTTATTTCAAGTCCTGCCGAAAGGGCACTCAGTACCTGTATTTATTTTGCCAAAGCTTTTGATATAAAGAAAAAAGAAATCATAGAAGTTGAAGAATTATACAATCCTCGGATCGAAAGTTTCTATAAGGTAATTAGTGAAGTGAATAATATGCGTGACACGATCGCTCTCTTCTCGCATAACCCCGGTATTACTGAATTTGTAAATGAACTAACCTCAGTACATGTTGATGATATGCCTACCTGCAGCATTTTTGCTGTTAAAGTGGATATTAAAAATTGGAATGAATTTACAGAGGCAGAAAAATTATTTTGGTTTTTTGATTATCCTAAATTAAAGGAATGATTTTATTTTTTTTAAGCAATTCCGAACTTATTGAAAAATTCTTCAGCAACAATATGTAAAGAAGATTCATCTAATGATGGGAAATTATATTGAAAAGTTTTTGCTTTATAAATATGTGATAAAAGATTTTCATCCTGCTTACAGCAATAGCACCACTGTTGTTCCATTAAATGCAGCGCCAAATATTCCTGCTCCGTTTGCCCGGGAGTAGGAATAAGAATCGATTTTTTTTGTAATGATAAAATTTCCATGATTGTTGTATACCCTGACCGGCTGATTATCATTTCACTCTTTGAAAGCACTTCCTGGAATTGCTTTGTTGTAAAATGGTTCACTACAGTGCAGTTATCAGGAACCAGGGGAAGTTTCTGCTCTCCCGGCTTACCCCTGATAATTATTATTGTGCCGCTAAGTTTGAAAAGAATTTTTAAAACCGCCTTCTCGAAAATAGTTCTTTGAGGTTCAGGGCCAGACATTATAAACAGGTAGTCATATTTTTTTTCTGAATCTTCTTCACGTGCAAACCGTGACAATATACCGATGTATTTAACAGGAACCGACGGTGTTTTTAAAGGATGTGAAAGTAAACCTGCCACATTTAATTTCCCTTTAAGATCGGGTATCCAACATTCAGTATAACGATCAATGTAACTATAGTTGATTTTTTGTATAAGGCTTTCTAACCATGTATTCGCAACTTTAACCTGCAACTGGTGTGTTATAAAAATGCAGGGTATTTGCTTTGTGTACAAACCATAGCGGTTATCAGATATAACAATATCAATTTTAAAATGACGTATTGCCTTTTGCAGCCATTTATGTTCCCTGTAAACGCGCAGAAGAATTTTCGGGGTTTGCAACAAAATTTTTAAGGGAAGCCATCGTTTAAACTTAGAGTAGTACACGTTGTATCCTTTTAACTGAGCCGTATTTACTCCCGGGAATTCCTGTTGCAGTAAAATTAATTGGGCTCCATGGGATGCAACAATTACCTCACAACCGATTTGCTGTAAATATTTTATCAAAGGTATACAGCGTGTAGTATGGCCTAAGCCCCAGTCCAATGGCGCAATAAGAACCTTTTTGTGGATAAATAATTGTTGCAAAATTTTTTGAAAAACGGTTAATTGTGTAAAAAAACCTAATTTTAAATTTGTTTCTTATGGTGCGAAAGATAAGCCAAACTGTTATTTTATTGTTACTAATAGCAATGGTTTTTGCATCGTGCGGAGTGAACAGGCAAAGCAATAAATGTGGATGCCCGCCGCGCCGTGGTATTGTTGGATAAACTTAATTTAAATTATAACGATTGTAAACCAGACTTGTTATGAGCCCCCAGAACAGAGATTTGCTGGTACTTACAAAAAAGAAATCAATGAATCCCGGAGAGCTTGAACACGAAGTTGAGCTCCTGGTTGATTTGCTGTATCATGTGGAAAATATGGATGTATTTTGTAACGCTAATGAAATTATTGATTTAAACCGTTACAAAATAATTCAAAAACGTCACCTTATTCAGCGGGTAGTAAGAGAAAGAAAATTAAAGCCATTTGTATTTATCAGTAACAAGAACTAACAGCGCCGCTTTAAAAAATTTAACTCCGGAAAATCCGGAGTTTTTTTCACTAATGTTTTTTTGGTCTTTATTACTCTCGGGCAACCATTCCAACTTTTTATTGGAGTTTTTCCAATGCTTTTTCTAACTGTGCAAGCATGGGACTAATTTCTTCCAAACGACAAGTTCCTACACTAAGCCTGTACCAGGGTGATTGACTGTCGGCCCCAAAAGCATAAAATGGAACAACAGCGAGTTTTGCCTCACTTAAAATATAAGAAGTAACATCGCTTTGATTTTTCAATATTGAATTATTGATGCGCTTACCAACAATATCAATTTTTATAGTAAGATAAATGGCTGCCTGAGGTACAATTGCATCAACAGGATAGCCTTTTTGCTTTAATGAAAGAAAACCATTGTATATCTTTCCCAGGCGCTCTTCCAGGGCGTCTTTGAAAGTTTTTAAATAATTGTTTATTGCATCATCCTGCAAAAGATATTGTGCTACCGCTTTCTGTTCTGCCATTGGAGCCCAGGCACCAATATGACTTAAGAGAGCTTTCATTTTTGCAATAATATCAGCAGGACCTAATGCCCAGCCCACGCGTAAACCTGTAGCAGCAAATGCTTTGGAAATTCCATCGATAAAAACAGTATATTTCTGCATTTCCGGTCTTAATGTTACCGGATTATAATGTTGCGTTTTACCATAAGTTAGCGTCCAGTATATTTGGTCGAACATAAGATATACTTTCTTTTCACTGCCGCGACTATTATTTTCGTCAATGATAAGATCACATATTTTTTCAAGTTCTTCCCTGCTTAGTGTTGTTCCTGTTGGGTTTTGCGGAGTACACAGGCAAACGAGAGAGGCTTGCTGAATATGCGGAGCAATATCATTTGCAAGCGGCATGAAATTATTTTCAGGGATAGTTTCAATTACGCAATGCTCTGCATTGTGGATATGCGTGTAATGATTATTATTCCAGGATGGCACAGCATACACAACTTTATCGCCCGGATTTACAATTGTCTTAAAAAGTGTATATATCAAAGGCCTCCCACCCGACGCTATTTGTATTTCATTGGTGCTATAATTTAATCCTTCCCTGTATTTAATAAATTGACTTACGGCTTTGCGTAATTCAAGTATGCCTTCTCCCGGCGGATAATTGGTATTATGGTCTTTATAAGATTTGATAATTAATTGCTCAAGCTCATAAGGAATGGGAAAAACAGAAGGCGCAAAATCGCCAATAGTGAAATTGTAAATTTTTTCTCCCTGCCTGATACGCTCACCGATCTCATTACCTAACCTGACAATCTCGGAGCCCTTTAACGTGCCAGCCAGTTTACTAAGTGTACTCATATATTGATGATTAAAAACAATCCAAATAAATCAATGTAATAAGGAAAATAAAACAAATCTTTTACAGCTAAGATGGTGTGAAAAATCACGGGCAGTCGGGTGAAAAATCACTTTGTTCATAAAAAATCGTCTAACTTACTTTGTGAAAATACCTAAAACTACTAAATAAACCTCTTATGACAAACGAATGGAAAAAAACAAAACGTGAAGTCGGTTTATTCCGTCAGTATGTAGATGATCTTCCGGCATCTGCAAAAAGCAAAGCGTCGTACTGTTACCTAATCACGCGTGAAGAAATAAATAGACTATTGGATCAAAAAGGTAACGGAGACAGTCTTGATGGTATTCGCATCTATCTCGGCGCAGAAATGATAGATAATGCAATGGTGCCCAATGTCCATGTGGTTGCTTGCGAAAAAGATGGTGATGGCGGTTACCATGATTACAATATAGGAAATGAAATACCGGACAATAATGAATTAACCGCCATAAGTGCGCCCGCTATGCTTGGCAAGACCAGGCCATGTCCTACATGGTGCAGCCAACTGAATTTTTTAAACGCATAGAAATTATCACATGAAAGATTGGGTATTGAGAAATTCAGATACATACTTACCATTGTTGACCCTAATTGTATACGTTTTAAACTGGAAGAAAATAGCGAAGCATGAATTGATACTTTTTTTTTACCTGATAATAAATATTATAATTTTTGGCATTTCAAATTTTCTTGCTGACAGGGGAACAAATAATTTATTCCTGTACCATTTTTATTCATTGTTGGATCTTGTGATCGTCACTTACTATCTGACAGTGATCCTTTTGAAGCGAATAAAATTATTCTACCTTATAGCAATTTGCTACACTTGTTTTTGGGGATTAGATATAATCATGTGGGAATCTCTGAACAGCTTCAACAGTAACGCCGCCTCTTTGGCAAATCTTATAATTCTTATTCTGTCAATGTACTATTTGCTTCAACTTTCCAAAAGCGAAGATATCTTGAATTTTCAAAAACTTCCCGCTTTCTGGTTTGCAAGTGCATTCCTGGTTTCCTGTGCAATAAGCATTCTCAGCCTCATGGCATATAAATATTTTGTACAAAATAATTTACCCGAAGAAGGCTTTAAAGTTTGGATTTTGACAAGCATTGGAAATGGTATTAAATTTATATTCCTAATAGTTGGTCTTTTATGTTACAGCCGCAAACGCCATTCTATGTCGTCAATATTATTATTATAGGCTGCGCAATTATAATTTTCTTTGTTTTCTTTTTTTATCTGCTGATCATTCAATTGCACAGGCGCCGGACTATCCATCAAAAAGAAATGTTCGATTTAAAATCCCAATACGAAACAACCATCCTTCAATCACAACTGGAAATACAGGAACAAACCTTCCGAAATATAAGCCAGGAGATACATGATAATATTGGCCAGGTATTGAGCTTAGCCAAACTTAATTTAAATACCATCCTTCAAAACGGAGCTTCAGAAAAAATTGCTTTAGCAGAAGAATTGCTGGGTAAAGCAATAACTGATTTGCGCGATTTAAGTAAAAGCCTGCATCCCGAAAAGATTATTGATATTGGTTTAACAAATGCTATCCGACATGAACTTCAGCTCGTTCAAAAGACTGCAAGGCTTTCAACAGAAATGATAGCAGAAGAAAAAGAGATCAATCTTAGTAATGAAAAATCGATCATCATTTTTCGCATGATACAGGAAATACTGCATAACATTATAAAACATGCCAAAGCAAAAAATGTAACTCTCGCAATAAAAAGTAAAGGGGACCAAACAATAATCGAAATAAAAGATAATGGACGTGGTTTCGATTTGGCTAATCTTAAAAGTACTGACACAGGCATTGGTTTAAAAAGTATCCAGCAAAGATGTGCACTTATAAATGCCTCATGTGATATTCAAACGATGCCCGGTATGGGCACATTTGTTCAATTAATTATTCAGAATAATTAACTTTTTATGACCAACATAGCGCTTGTCGATGACCATGCATTGTTGCGAAGCGGACTTGCCAATGTGATTAACACTTTCAATGATTACAAAGTAGTGATCGAAGCAGATAACGGGAGGCAATTTATTGACCTGCTTCAAAAAAATAATATACCTGAGATTGTTTTATTGGATATTACTATGCCCGAAATGGATGGCTTTGCCACGGCGCAATGGATAAAAAATAATAGCCCCGAAATAAAAGTGCTGGTTTTATCAATGATGGATGACGACAATGCAATTATTAAGATGCTCCAATACGGTGCGAGAGGTTATATATTAAAGGACAGCAAGCCCGATGTTTTAAAAACTGCATTGAGAGAAGTTGCAGAAAAGGGCTTTTTTTTCAACGAACTTGTTAGCGGCAAATTAGTACATCTCATAAGCAAAGGTGAAGATCAACAAAAATCACAGGCCATTAATTTTAGTGATAAAGAAACAGAGTTCCTTAAATGGTGCTGCACAGAAAAATCCTATAAAGAAATTGCGGACGTTATGAACATCAGCACGAGAGCAGTTGAAACATTAAGAAGTAATCTTTTTGAAAAACTCGAAACATTATCCAGGGTAGGCTTGGTTATGTATGCGATAAGAAATGGTATTGTAAAGGTGTGAGCCGTGAACGATTGTATCAAAATCCTGTATCAAAGAAATCCAAATGCTTAATACCCTCTTACATTTTTTCCCTCGTAATAATTGATGAAGGCTTTATTTACCACGCGATTGCCGCCCGGCGTTGGGTAATTACCTGTAAAATACCAGTCGCCGGTATTGGTTGGACAACTATCATGCAGGTCTTCGATCGTTTGGTAAATAACCTGTACAGGTATGTTTACATCTTTTGGGGTAATTAACTGCGCAATCTTATCAGATATTTCTTCAGTGGTAAACGGTTTATATATCTGTCGCACTATATTTTCGCAGTGCAACTGGTTGTTGCGCTGTAATTCTTTTATTTTTTCATATACACATCGCAGCACATCGTTCATTTCTCTTTCTTTCAGCAATTCGATGGCAGCCCGGAATGCGATAAAATCACCAAGTTTACTCATATCGATTCCATAACAATCCGGATAACGTATTTGCGGCGCCGATGAGACAACAATTATTTTTTTAGGATATAATCTTGCCAGCATACGCACAATACTTTCTTTCAGAGTTGTACCGCGAACAATACTATCATCAATAACTACTAATGTATCTTCGTCTTTACGTACAGTGCCATAAGTAATATCATATACGTGCTGTACCATTTCGTTGCGGCCTGCATCTTCGGTAATAAATGTTCTAAGCTTTACATCTTTTATCGCAATTTTTTCCTGCCGTATTTTACGGTTGATCATCTGTTGCAGTTTCTCTTCATTTATATCGGGTCCCCAGCTTAAAATGCGTTGTATCTTGATTTGGTTTAAATAATCTTCCATGCCTTTTATCAAACCATAAAAGGCCACTTCAGCAGTGTTAGGAATATAAGAAAAAATCGTATTCTTTAAATCGTATTCTACAGATTCCAAAACTGCCTTGCTTAAGTGATACCCCAAAGCAATTCTTTCGCGGTAAATCTTTTCATCACTGCCACGGCTGAAATAAATTCGTTCAAAGCTGCATGCTCTTCTTTCTTTAGGTTCAAGTATTTGCTCTACTTTATAGTTGCCACAGTCATCAACGATCAATGCAGTGCCCGGCATTAATTCCAGCACTTCATTTTCTCCCACATTAAATGATGTTCTTATTGACGCACGTTCACTTGCGGCTACAATAACATCATCGCTGATATAATAATATGCAGGGCGAATTCCGTGTGCATCGCGCATGACAAAACTATAACCGTTACCAATCAAACCTCCCACTGTATAACCACCATCAAATAAGGGCGTTGCTTTTTTGAGCACCTTTGCAACATCCGCCGCATTGGGATTTTTTTCATCTTCCTTTGATAAAAAATGATGCACGACCTCCATCATTGCCGCCAAATCACTTTGCCTTTGAAATTCGCCCGGGTCAATATTTACAAGGGAAAAAAGTTCTTCCGTATTAACGAGATTGAAATTACCGGCCATTGCTAAATTTTGACCGGGAATAAGGTGACGTTTTATAAAAGGATGACAGAACTCTACATTATTTCTGCCCTGAGTGCCATAACGCAAATGACCTAATAGTAGTTCTCCTAAAAAAGGAACATGACCCTTCATAAGGCCGGGATAATGCTTTATATCAGGCTGATATTTTTCGAGCTCCTGTATGTCCTGCCCGATTTTAAAGAAGATATCTGAGATTGGTTGTTGCGCATTGCTGCGTGTTCTATGCAAATAAGGGTAACCAGGTTCTACATTTAATTTTACCGTTGCTATGCCAGCTCCATCCTGTCCACGGTTGTGTTGTTTTTCCATCAACAGGTACAGTTTGTTAAGGCCATACATTACCGTACCATATTTTTGAAGATAATAAGAAAAAGGCTTTCGTAAGCGAATGTAGGCAAGGCCACATTCATGTTTTATTTCGTCGCTCATGATGGTTTTACCGAAGAAGGCGCAAAGCTACAATAATATATAATGAACCAGCCAGCTTTAAGGGATATTTATAGTCGTATAATTGTTAATAAATAAAGAACCTCGTTTTGAAACAATATTGTTCTACACAATAGGCTGCATTTCAGGCGCCAGGCTCTCTGCGAGCCACAAAAATTCGCTTACAAAAATGTCAATATTCTTTTTGAAACCGGTATCAAGCAAATTGCCGGTTTCATCAAATTTTTTATCCACAAAAGGTGTGATAAGCATATGCGGCGAACCAATACCGAATAACGCATTTATTAATAATTGCATTTGCTGGCTTGCACGAATTCCCCCCATTGCTCCCGGCGATGCAGTCACGATGCCAAATGTTTTATGTGTTTGTTTTGGAAAATGGTCAAATAAATTTTTTAAAGCGGAAGTATAGCTACCATTGTATTCCGGTGAAACCATAATAAAAGCACTTGCTTCAAACATATGTTTAGCAAGCGGTTTCAGCATTTCAGGTGTTCTGTCCACGTTTGTAAAAACTTCCTGTTGCAAGGGCAAATCCCAATCCCGTACATCAATAACATTTATATTGTGCTCCGTTTTTTCGCTCATATATTTTTTGAGAAATAAAGCCACTCTATGTGTAGTACTCTCTTTCCTTGGACTTCCTGAAATTATCTCAACGTTCATAATGTTTTTTTTCTTTTACCCAACAGGGTTTTCATGGCATCCTCTCTTCCGCCTCAGGCGGACTCGTGTACTGGCATAAGCTATGGGCGATGAGCGATGAGCCACAACCATTTACTCTAATGATTTATCGCCACTTCTATTACAATAAATTCACTCTCCTCTTCTGTTTGCAAAATTACATTGTCTGTTTCCCAGAAACCGATCGCATCTCTTTTACCAATTGATTCACTTCCTGCTTTAATGGTTCCCTCCATAACAAAAACATAAACTCCTTTGTTAAGAGGATTAAATTTGTATTCAATTGTTTTGTTCGCTTCAAACCATCCAAGACTCAACTTTGCATTTTGATTTATCCAGCAATGTTCCTGCCCTTCTTCACTGCTTACAATTGTTTGCAGTTTATCCTTTCTTTTTTCTTTTGAAAAAAATCTTTTCTGGTAACGTGGCTGAATGTTTTGCAATTTAGGTTCAATCCAGATCTGCAAAAAATTTACGTCTTCATCACCTACATTGTGTTCTTCATGTTTTAAGCCTGAACCCGCGCTCATTATTTGTACCCAGTCTTTTTCTACTACTTCACTGAAACCCATTGTGTCTTTATGATTCATTTTTCCTTTCAGCATTACACTAATAATTTCCATGTTTGCATGCGGATGTAAACCAAAACCACCACCAGGTTTTACAATGTCATCATTTAACGTGATCAGTAAACCAAATCCCTTTTTCACAGGATTGTAGTAAGAAGAAAAACTAAAAGAAAATTTACTGATAAGCCAGCCAATATCTTTTGCTCCTCTTTCCCGGGCACGACAAATAATGTACGACATGTCAACCTGCAATTTGAAATTTACAATTACATTTTTTCACTTCTTCGTTTTCCCGCCGGTTGTTGCAGCCATGGAACATGAACAGAGCTACTTACTTAAGCGCAAAGTAAAGTTTAATCATCAGTTAGTTTATTATGCATGTTGTTCGGCCATCTCAGCCTGTTTCACCATTTCAACACTCACGACCAGTTTCACATCTTTGCCTGCAACCATACCACCCGTGTCAGTAAGAAGATTCCATTTTAAACCATATTCGAGCCGATCAACTCTGCCTTCTATTTCAAAACCGGCCCTTTCATTACCCCAGGGATCATTTATACTGCCGTTGTATGTTACTTTAAGCTCTATCGGTCTTGTAACATCTCTTATGGTAAGATCACCAAAGAGTTTATACTCATCATCAGATAATTTTTTTAGTGCTGTAGATTTGAATGTGATCCCGGGATATTTTTCAGCATTAAAAAAATCATCACTTTTAAGGTGCGCATCTCTTTGCTCCGTATGCGTTGTAATACTGTTCACATCTGCTTCAAAGGTAACAACAGCATCAGTAAAATCGTCTCTGTTGGATACCATTGTGGCATCAAACTTTGTAAATTTTCCTGTGACATTTGTAATCATCAAATGTCTTACTTTAAAAGTAATCTCTGAATGTGTCGGATCAATTTTGTAGGTCGCCATAATTAAAAATTTTATAGGTTATAATAATTAATTTTTAAAATAAGTGATTCTCAATCATCACACTGCCTTTTGATAATCGCGGAAGGCTTCTTATATTTCTGTTTGTTATTCATAACAAAAGATTGTGTGAAGCAACCGGTTCATTAATAAAGTTCTCAGCTACACCTGCTGTTGACGCTTTACATGTACATACACTTATTAATATAAAAAAATTTTACTTTTCTTTTTCCCTTATTTTTTCAAGCAACTTATTTAAAGTGTTCGCCGATGACTCATCCATTACAACAAAGTTTTCAAATACCTTATTCACTTTGGCAGTTGCAATGTCAAGAATATTAATGCCTGCCGGTGTAAGCACAATTGCCGTTTCCCTTTTATCATTCAGGGAAGCGCTTCTCCTTACAAATTTTTTTAATTCGAGCCGATCAATAATTCTTGGCACATTTGAATTCTTTTCAATTATGCGACACGCAATATCTTTTACACACATTTGTTCCGGGTGTCTTCCTTTCAAAATTCGCAATACGTTATATTGTTCGTGGGTCAGCCCATATTCTTTTAACTCTTTGCTTATTATTGTCTTTAACCACCATGCGGTATATAAAATATTTAAACCGGCCTTATGCACTTCGTTCCTAAACTTATTGCTTTTAATAGCTTCTTCTAGTTTCACATTGCAAATGTATGTATGTACATGCAATTTACAAAATTAAAGTTTGGAAGAGATTTATCATTTGAATCCGAGTTCGTGTAAACTTTCTTCCGTTGCCTTAATAGTATGATCAAGGTCTTCTTTTGTTAATGCATTATTGAGGAACCAGCTTTCAAAAGCCGAAGGCGGCAGGTATATGCCACGTTTAAGCATGGCATGAAAATATTTTTTAAAAAATTCAATATTTGCAGAGGAGGCCGTTTCAAAATTTGTAACGGCATGATCACTAAAATGTACGCTGATCATTGAGCCGAACTGATTGATTACAAAATCAATTCCTGAAGCGTGAAAAACTTTACACAGTCCGTCTTTTAAGTAAATTGTTTTTTGCTCCAGTTCTTTATAGATATCTGGATGATCATTCAGCTCATTTAATAAAGTGTACCCTGCGATCATAGCAACAGGATTGCCACTAAGTGTACCCGCCTGGTAAACATTTCCGATTGGCGCAACAACTTCCATAATATGTTTTTTTCCGCCAAAGGCGCCAACCGGTAAACCGGCGCCGATTACTTTACCATAGGTAATCAGATCAGCATCAATAGCCAGCTTTTCCTGCGCACCACCTTTAGCCAGGCGAAAACCCGTCATCACTTCATCAAAAACGAAAACGATTTTTTCTGCGTCACAAATTTTTCTCAGGCCTTCAAGAAATCCGGGTTGGGGTAGTATACAACCCATGTTGCCGGCAACGGGCTCTACAATAATAGCTGCAATTTCATTTTTATATTCATTTACCAGTTTTTCAACTGCGGCTAAATCATTATACGCACAGGTTAGAGTATCGTTTGATACTCCGGCCGTTACACCCGGCACAGTTTGAATATTAAATGTTGCTACACCACTGCCTGCTTTTACCAAAAAACTATCGGCATGCCCATGATAACACCCCTCGAACTTGATGATCTTATTTCTTCCTGTATAACCCCGTGCCACACGAATCGCACTCATGCATGCCTCTGTGCCACTGCTCACCATGCGTATCAGATCCACATTTGGCGCCATGCTTTTAATAAGCTCAGCCATCTTGACTTCAAGTTCTGTTGGTGCTCCATAAGAGGTTGAATGAACAGTTTGTTCCTGTATTGCTTTTACTACAGGCTCATAAGCATGTCCGAGGATCATTGGTCCCCATGATGCGATATAATCAATGTACCTGTTATTATCTGCATCATAGAGATAAGCTCCTTTTGCTTTTGATATGAACAAAGGTGTGCCACCTACACTTTTAAATGCCCGAACAGGAGAGTTCACGCCGCCGGGTATCGATTGTTGAGCACGGTTAAATAGTTTAATGCTTTTAGAAGTGTTCATGTTAACAGGAATATTTTATGTTCTTATTGTACCTACCATTCAGAAATTATTCAAAAAAATGTTCCAGGGTAAAATTTTTAATAGTAATTGTGTCTTCATACGCCTTTCTTGCGTCATCAATTGTAATATCGTCAAATGCATCTGGATACCTCGGTGCTATTGCATAATCAGAAAGATTTAAAGCGGGTTCGATAATTGTATTAAAAACCGGGTTGATATTAGCACACAAAATTGTTAGCGCCTGAAGATCGTGTATTTTGGGGAAATGAATTTGTTTTGAAACCAGATAAGCCTTTAAATATTTTTCGGTGGCCTGTTGTGCATGAAAGCAACAAGCATCAATTGGAATTTCTGCCGATGCGATGTTATTTTTAATTACCAGCAAATCATTCTCAGCCTTTCTTAACCATTTTTCAAAGTCTTTCATACAGCAACACGCCTGTAGTTATAGCCTCTTTTCCGATATTTATTGTTTGCTGCAAACCATCAGATAATTCCAGCGGCGTATATACAATAATATCAACGCCTGTAAGAGGATAACTTTTTATGCATCTTCTCACTTCCCGGCTTCTTTCTATTCTCCTTTTATTGGTGTTTTTAATTATAAATAAATCAATATCGCTGTCGTTAGTTGGTTTGCCTGATGCGTAAGAACCAAATAAATAAATTTTTTCAGGTTGGTATCCTGATACGATTTCTTCAATCAATCTATCTATTTGGGCTTGGTTTAACATTAGTCAAAAATAAAATAATTATAAGTTATTTAATCTTGATTACTATTCTGCAATATGTTTTATGATATTAACTTTACTACATCCCTTGCAAAATAGGTGGCAATCAAATCTGCACCCGCTCTTTTAATCGCAGTAAGTGTTTCAAGAATCGCTTTGTTCTCATCGAGCCAGCCCATTTTTGCGGCAGCTTTTATCATGGCATATTCACCGCTGATATTGTAAGCGCTAACAGGGACATCTACTGCATCCTTCACTTCACGAATAACATCGAGGTATGCCAAAGCTGGTTTTACCATTACAATGTCTGCGCCTTCTTCTATATCCATCAATGTTTCTTTAATGGCTTCAATCCTGTTTGCATAACTCATTTGATAAGTTTTCTTGTCTCCAAAACCAGGTGCGCTGTCCAAGGCATCTCTGAACGGGCCATAAAAACAAGAAGCATATTTCGCACTGTATGCCATGATACCGGTTTTAGTGAAGCCGCCTTCTTCCAATCCCTCCCGGATAGCTCCAATGCGTCCATCCATCATATCACTGGGCGCAACAAAATCAGCACCTGCCCGTGCATGACTTAAACTCATTTTTACCAATGCATCAACCGTTTCGTCATTTACAATCTCTCCGTCTTTTACAATACCATCGTGACCATATGATGAATAAGGATCAAGTGCAACATCTGTCATAATAATCATTTCGGGCACCACATCTTTTATTGCTTTTATACTGCGTTGCATCAGGCCATTTTCATTCCATGCCTCTTTGCCCGTATTATCTTTTAATTCATCTTTTGCTTTTATAAAAAGCAACACACTTTTTAAACCAATGCTCCACAGATCCTTTACTTCTTTCACGGTTATATCCAAACTATTGCGATAATAACCGGGCATGGATGCAATTTCTGTTTTTACATTTTCACCCTCATCAATAAATAGAGGAACAATAAAATCATTTGGTGATAAAATTGTTTCAGCAACAAGATTTCTTATTGCCTCATTTTTCCTAAGTATCCTGTTTCGTCTTTGTAAATACATTTTGTTATATTTCTGATTTTTAGATTTGGCGATTTGTTATTCTAATTTTTTTTGTTCCGGGTTATAATTTCAAATTTGTCCACAAACTTTTTGCAGTTTAATTGGTTTTGTATTCAAAATCTTTTTGTAATTATTTTTTAATCACAAAAATTCAAAATTCCCCGATCAGCAGTTCACACCCATTCCCTCGGCTTCAAACACACCTGCAGCAATTTATCTTCTTCACTCCCTGGCTTCGGCTGATAATTGTATTCAAACCTTACAGTTGGCGGCAGGCTCATTAAAATACTTTCCGTTCTGCCATGCGTTTTTAGTCCAAATAAAGTCCCTCTGTCATGCACTAAATTAAATTCAACATATCTCCCTCTTCTTATTTCCTGCCAATACCTGTGGGCATCACCGTAAGTCGTATGTTTTCTTTTTTCAACAATCGGAATATATGCATCTATAAATGCGTAACCGCAAACTCTTGCAAAATTCACCCAAAACTGTACATCATGCTCTGCTGATGCTCTTTGGTAATCGTAAAAAATTCCGCCAACACCTCTCCTTTCATTCTCCCGGTGGTGATTCACAAAATAATCATCGCATTGTTTTTTGAATTCAGGATAAAAATGTTCATCAAAATCATCACACGCATTTTTATAGGTTTGATGGAAATGTTTTATATCTTCTTCAAACAAGTAGTATGGTGTTAAATCCGTACCTCCTCCAAACCACCGGTCAATAATTGTTTCGTTCGCATCGTATAATTCAAACATCCTGTAATTACAATGAACAGTGGGTGCAAATGGATTCAGGGGATGGATCACCAGGCTCAGCCCACATGCAAACCACTTGTCCCCATCAATTTTTAGTTGGGTACGCATCGCTTCGGTTACATTACCAAACACAGTTGATGTATTCACTCCACCTTTTTCCAACACACTGCCATTTGCAATTACACGCGTGTTGCCTCCACCGCCTTCCGGCCTTTCCCATTTATCTTCTGTAAATTTTTCTTTTCCGTCACAAAGTTCCAAAGCGCCGCAAATATCATTTTGCAGACCATGAATAAATTGAATCCATTCCTGTTTTATGGTCATGTATTAATTCTGTATTTTTTGTTACAAGCCTTTGTTCCTTACCACTGTTGGACTTGCACGTATGCATCGGCATCGCCTCTTGTGTGTACTGTCGGAATTTTACAGCCCCTTGCCGCTGACATTTCAAATGGATCAACAATCATAACCACTCACTACTCACTTCAAAAATTCCAGTAAAGGTTGTATAAATCTATCAAATGCCTCGACGTGTGGTATATGGCCAACGCCATTCAATTCAATTAACTGGGAACCTTTTATTTTTTCATGTGTCAATTTTCCTAAGACAGGATAATTTCCCAATGTTTTCTTCAGATCTTCGCTTACTAAGTTTTTGCCAATCGCTGTTCTATCTGCCTGGCCTATGATTAATAACGATGGAGTCTTTATGTTTTGAAACTCATAACAAACAGGCTGTGTAAAGATCATATCATAAATAAGCGCTGAGTTCCATGCAATACGATTGTAATCTTTATTCAATGTCCAGCCCGCAGGAACTTTAAGCCATTCATCATACTCCGGTTTCCATGTTCCATGATAATAATTTTCCTGCTGATATTTTTTAAGCAAATCATAATTCTGTTTCAATTCGCGCTGGTACCATTTATCAACTGGCTGATAAGGGACTTTTACTTTCCAGTCTTCAAGGCCAATAGGATTTTCTAAAATAAATTTCTCCACACGTTCAGGGTACATTAAAGTGAATCTGGTCGCGACCATACCACCCATTGAATGACCCAATACGCAAATTTTTTGAATACCCAAAGTATCTAAAACAGCTTTTGTGTTTTGCGCCAGCAATTGAAAGGAGTACTGGATGTGTTGCGGCTTTGATGATTTACCAAAACCAATCTGATCAGGAATAATAACACGATACCCTTTATCAGATAAAACCTTTGCAGTTTGTCCCCAGTAAGCACCATTGAAATTTTTCCCATGCAGTAGCATTACTGTATGGCCGTTTGCACGGGCAGGTGGCACATCCATGTAAGCCATCTTCAAAATCTCACCCTGTATATTCAATGTAATATATTGAACAGGATATGGATATTCATAATTCTCTAAATTAATTTCCAAAGGCTTTATAGATGACAGCTGCGCTTTTGTATCAACGGAAGTAAGCATACCGCTTACAAAAATGAACCAGATAAATTGTATTTTCATAGTTAAGTATTTGCCTGAACCCGGTTAAAAGATTTACCAATTAAGAGAACACAAGTACTTTCTTCACCACTTTCAATCTTCCCAAACCATGGTTCTGACAATTTCCACAAATGCCTTTGCGTGATCAACGGGAACATTGGGTAAAATGCCATGACCGAGATTGGCAATATGTCTTCCTTTACCAAATGTCCGCAACATTTGTTTCACCTCTTTTTCAATTACAGGAATGGGTGACAATAATTTTGCGGGATCAAAATTACCTTGTAGTGTTACATTATTTCCTGCAAACTCTCTTGCAAGCTGCGGAGTGATGCACCAATCTATTCCCAATCCATGAGCACCGGTTGCAGCCATGCTTTGCAGTGAATGCCATGCGCCTTTTGCAAAGATGATCGTAAGTGCTTCGTCTTTTAGTGCTTCAACGATTTGCCTGATGTATTTTAGAGAAATATCTTCAAAATCATCAGGACCTAATAATCCGCCCCAGCTATCAAAAATCTGAATTACTTCAGCACCTGCTTCAACCTGGCCTTTTACATAAGCAATGGTTGTATCTGTTATCATTTGCAATAACCGGTGTGCAAGTTCAGGTTGTGTATAGCAAAATATTTTTGCCTCATCAAATGTTTTAGAGCCTTTGCCTTGCACCATATAGCAAAGAATTGTCCATGGTGCACCTGCAAAACCAATTAAAGGAACCCGGCCATTTAATTCCTGTTTTATCAATTTGATCGCATCAAAAACATAATGCAAAGTTTCGTTTACATCCGGAACACAAATACGTTTAAAATCGTTTGCAGTTTTGATAGGATCAGGTAATATGGGCCCTTTACTTTCTATCAATTGTACTTCTAATCCCATTGCTTGTGGAACAACAAGGATATCTGAAAACAAAATCGCAGCATCAACCCCGATTATATCAACAGGCTGAATAGTTATTTCCGCTGCAAGCTCAGGTGTTTGGCAACGTTCAAAAAATCCATATTTTTCTCTTAAGGCCCTGTATTGGGGCAGATATCTTCCTGCCTGCCGCATCATCCACACTGGGATGCGTTCTGTTTGTTCACCTCGTAAAGTTCGTAACAGGAGATCGTTTTTTTGCTTTATCATTGGAACGCCTTTGCTTTCAAAAATCATTTACCATTCACAGTTGGGATAAGCACGCTGCAGGAATTGCATCTCTGCAAGAATGTAGCCGAGATATTCAGTATGTCTTCCTTCTTTGCCTCCGCTTTGCATCCAGCCGCCTTCTTTTGGAACAGGCAATGTTGCTTCTTCAAAAATTGTTTTTATTTTTTGTATCCAGTCATTTTTTAATGATGTACTATCAACGCCAGATCCGTCAGCGGCTGCTTCCTGCTCATATGTTGCAGGAACAAACAGTTCACCTGTAAACATCCACAGATCATCAATCGCTTTTATCATACGGCTGCGACTCTCTTCTGTTCCGTCACCTAAACGTATCACCCATTCAGAGCTCCAGCGTACATGGTAAGTAACTTCTTTTAGTGCTTTTTCAGCTATGGCCGCCAATTGAGCATCTTTGCTGTTCTTCAATTGCCGGTATAATAAAAATTGATAAACACAAAAAAAGAATTGGCGTAAAATTGTTTTGCCCCAGTCACCGTTTGGTTGTTCCGTCAATAAACAATTTTTAAAATCATGCGCATCTCTTAAATAAGCAAGTGAATCTTCGGTGATGAGCTGACCGGTTGATTGGTTGACTAGTTGATTGGAATTTTGATCAATTAGTTCTGCAGCGTACTGGTAAAAATTTCTTGCCTGTCCTATCAGGTCAAGAGAAATGTTTGTAATGGCAATATCTTGTTCTAACACTGGCCCATGTCCACACCATTCACTGTTACGATGACCAAGAATAAGACAGTTGTCGGCAAGGTAGAGAGTATAATTGATTAGTTGATTGGTTGATTGGTTGATTGGTTGATTGGTAAACATAGGATACTTTATAAATTTTTTCTTAAATATGCCATATAGCCATTTAGAAGTCTTTCAATCTCATCAATTTTATTTTTAAAGTAGTCAAGCTGACCTTCATTAATATATGTACAATCTAAAGCATCAATAAGATGATTATAAGTTTCAGATAAAGATCCTCTCGCCTGAACACGAAAATGGAGTTGATCTTTATAAGTATATCTTCCGTGACCTTCGGCTATATTGCTGTTTATTGCTCGTGAGCTACGAATAATCTGATCACTCATCCTAAATTTTTCTTCAGGTGAAAAAGTTTTAGTTAATTCAAAAATTTCATTTTTAAAAACGCGGGCTTTCTTCCACACTTCTAACTCTGTAAAACTTTGATGCGATTGTCCATTCATTCCCATAAATTTTAAGGGTAAATTATTTATGCTACTTTTCAACAAATCAACTTTTCAACAAATCAACTTTTCAACAAATCAACCTTTCAACAAATCAACCTTTCAACAAATCAACCTTTTCACATATGCTTCAACTCATCCGGCAGATCATAAAACGTAGGATGCCTGTATACTTTATCGTTGGCTGGTTCATATAAACTTTCCGCTTCATCCGGGTTGCTTGCATGAATATATTTACTTTCTACTACCCAAATGCTTACTCCTTCCATTCTGCGCGTATATACATCTCTTGCATTTTCAATTGCCATCTGGGCATCGGCGGCATGTAAACTTCCAACATGCTTATGATCGAGTCCCTGCTTGCTTCTTATAAATATTTCCCATAAAGGCCAATCACGCCCCCCCGCCCCTAAAGGGGAGTTAATATGCTCATTTAACGAATTGCCCCCCAATGGTTCATCGGGAATATCACCATAACAATATTTTCGAATAACTATATTCATGATTTAAGTCTATAAGTTTCAAATCGCATATTATAAAATATTAAGCTGCTTCCAAAGCCCCTTTAGGGGTGTGGGACTTGTTTCTTTTCCTCGCATAAGCTTCCGCCGCTTCCCTTACCCAGGAGCCTTCTTCCCATGCTTTATTTCTTGCTGCCAGGCGTTGCTTGTTACATGGGCCATTGCCTTTTACTACATTCCAAAACTCTTCCCAGTTGATCTCACCAAAATCATAATGCTTCCTTTTGTCGTTCCATTTTAGTTCCGGATCAGGTAATACCATGCCTAAGATTTTTACCTGATCTGTAACCATATCCACAAATCTTTGCCTGAGTTCATCATTACTCATTCTTTTGATTTTCCATTTCATACTTTGATCAGTATGTGGAGAGTCATTATCATGCGGGCCAAACATCATTAACGAGGGCCACCACCAGCGATTGATGGCATCCTGGCACATTTCACGTTGCTCCTTACTGCCGCGGGAAAGTGTAAGCAGTATATCAAATCCTTGTCTTTGATGGAAACTTTCTTCTTTACAAATGCGTACCATTGCTCTTGCATAAGGACCATAAGAAGTTCTGCACAGCATAACCTGGTTCATAATTGCAGCGCCGTCTACCAGCCACCCGATAGCCCCGATATCGGCCCATGTAATAGTAGGATAATTAAAAATAGAAGAATATTTTGCTTTGCCGCTATGCAAATCATTGATCGTTTCCTCCCTGGTGATATTCAATGTTTCAGTAGCTGCATAGAGGTATAAGCCATGACCCGCCTCATCCTGCACTTTAGCAATAAGAATAGCTTTACGTTTTAACGAGGGAGCACGTGTTATCCAATTGCCCTCAGGCAGCATACCCACAATTTCACTATGCGCGTGCTGGCTGATCTGCCTGATCAGCGTTTTTCGATAAGCATCCGGCATCCAGTCCTTTGGTTCAATCTTTACCTCGCTGTCAATTTTATCATTAAAGATTTTCTCTAAATCATGAATAGGCATTTCGTGAGTTTTGTTTATAAAAAATTTTCTATTGACTTTTCTTGATTGTTACTTTAGCCAATTTTATTTTAATTCATAGAACATTATTCTTCTTGTCAGGCAAAAGTAATTGAAATACAGTTTGCTAACATTTGTTAGTTATAAATTGTTTTAGTAGCTCCCAATTTTTCACATAATTTAATAGCCGTTTGTTTCTGTATATTATTGTACTTCCACGCAGACCAACTTATGGTTGCACTCAGAAATTTCCGCGTGTAATCTATTAATACAGACCAAATTTTATTTGCTGTTTCATTCTATCGAAGTTAGAGAACCTGCAAGTGATTTACTAAAAGGAATAGAGACTTCAGGAATATCTGCATCGTACCAGAATATTCAAACTTATGGTCGTAATAAAATAATATTCAGTTCTTGTGAGAATAATCAATATGGTGGCCGATAAAAACTTATTGATGAAAATTGCAGCGATTAAGAAAATTGTATTGCCTAATAAAGGTATAAACTTGCTAACCTTTAAAAAATATACTCCCGGCAACTCTTACCACGCTTAAAATAACATCGCCATTTTAACTGTACATCAAGGGGAAAAAGGTACACATAATGCCATGGCGAAAAAATTGCTGTAAAATAATTTTTAAAAAATTAAAAAACCAAAGCATGCTACAACTATTGCTTTATGAAAATAGTTTACATCCAAAATAACCGGACGAAAGCAAAGAAATAAGTGCACCAGCTGCTAAAACCAAAAAGGCTGCTACACTGGTTGAATAAATTATTTAACTCCTAATTTCCAGACTATGAAGTTTCTACTAACCGCTGAAAACAAATCGTATTTCAAACGTGTTCTGACAATTAAATTATTGGCTTGGTTTATTATGTTTTTTGCCATGCCATGGTCATATAGCTTTGGCCAACAGGCAACAGTAACAGGGAAAGTTACGGGCGAAGCTGATAAACCACTTTCCGGTGTTTCAGTACAGGTGAAAGGAACCAATAGAGGAACCACAACAAAGGCGGAGGGCATTTATTCAATTAGTGCTTCGAATAGTGATGTTCTTGTTTTTTCTTATGTAGGATATGAACAGCAGGAAATTGCTGTTGCTAACAAAACAGAAATCAATGTTTCGCTTCTGGCTGCTAAAACGAACTTAGAACAGGTTGTTGTTATTGGATATGGTACCGCGAGCAAAAGAGATCTTACAGGTTCTATTTCAAAAGTCGCTGGCAAAGAAGTCGCTGATAAACCTAATACGAACCCATTAGCATCAGTACAAGGTAAAGTGGCTGGTGTTTCCGTAGTAAACTCAGGACAAGTGGGTCAGGAACCGGATATTCGTATTCGAGGTACGATTAGTCGCACACAAACAAAACCTCTCTATGTTGTTGACGGCATATTCAATGACAATATCGACTTTGTTAATCCCGCAGATATAGAGTCTATGGAAGTATTAAAAGATCCCTCGTCATTGGCCATTTTTGGTGTACGAGGGGCTAACGGCGTTATTATCATTACAACTAAAAAGGGAAGGACAGGCCAGGTACAGGTTAATCTCACTTCCACATTCGGCTTTAAGACAATTGTAGACAAAATTAAGCTTACTGATGCACCGGAATTTAAAACATTATATGATGAACAAAGAGCTAACCAGGGCGCTGCTCCCTATGCGAATTACGGTCTTTACCAGGGTAACAGCGATTGGATCGACCTGATTTCGCAGGATGGTTTCATAACGAACAATAATATAAGTATCAGTGGAGGCACAGACAAAAACAAATTTTATATGGGTGTGGGCTATATAAGGGAAGATGGAGTTATAAAAAATGAATCACTGAAAAAATATTTGCTGACGGTTAATGATGAATTCAAAGTTTCCAAAGGGCTGAAATTTGGATTTGATTTCAGCGGTATCCGATCTCAACTGCCGGAATTACCAGGAGGCTCGCGAAATTATGGAGGTGCTGTAACTGCAACACCAATAGTAGAGCCGTTCAATGACCAATACGGTGTTTACAACAGATTGCCTGATGAAATCGGAGGGCCTCAAATTGGCAATCCGTTAATGAGTGTAGAGGTACCAAAGGGTACAGACCTCGCATATGAATACAGGGCCGTCGGGAATGTTTTTGGGGAAGTAGATTTTCTTCGTCATTTCAATTTCAGAGCAAGCTTTTACGGTGATTTTGATTTCAATACGGAACGACTCTACACGCCTATCATATATACCTATGCTGCGGATTTTAATGAAGTATCTGCTCAGTCAGGCAATACTCTTACCAAGGTATATCAAAAGCAAAACAGGTACTTTAAATTGCAACAGGAGTATTTGCTGACCTATAAAAATAAATTCGGGGATCACAACCTTACTGCCATGGCAGGCTTTACGACCAATTTTAATGATTATACCGAAACGAATGGACAAGTAACACAGGCAGCAACTGGTGATTCGATTCCGTTCAATGAACGGTTTTGGTATTTGGATAATTTCTTTGGCGACCCGAGTACGAAAATAACAGCTATTTCCAGTGGCAAGGATGTATTTGGTAATAATGAGCCTTTGGAATGGGAGCAGGCCACCGTATCTTACCTGGTCAGAGCCCTCTATAATTACAAGGGAAAATATATGCTAAATGCATCTTTTCGTCGCGATGGCTCCTCTGATATTTCTCCGGACAACAGGTTCCAAAATTTCGTAGCAGTAGGAGTAGCTTGGGAACTTACCAAAGAAAATTTCATGCAAAAACAAAACTTTTTTGATTTCCTGAAATTAAAGGCTTCATGGGGGATTTTAGGGAACCAATACACACAAATTCATTACCCTTTTTATCCTTTGTTGGCATCAGACCAGGTTGCAATTTTTGGCAATTCCGTTTTCCCGGGCTATTCACCTTCTTTTATAGCCGATTCAGCTTTAAAATGGGAAACAGTAGATTCAAAAGAGGTTGGTGTTGAATTCAGGATATTAAAAAACCGTTTAAGCGTTGAAGGTAGTTACTATAACAAAATAACGGATGATCTGTTAACCAGCTTTCCCGGTCTTAGTGGTCAAAAACCTGGTATCACCAATGCAGGCAAAATTGAAAATAAAGGAATAGAAATATCAGTTAGCTGGGCCGATAAATTGGGTAAAGATTTTTCATATACAGTAAGTGGAAATATCACCACGCTGCATAACGAGGTGAAAGAACTTTACCAGGAAGGATTTGAAATTATAGATGGCCCTTCCCGGACAACCGCAGGTTACCCCATCGGGTATTTCTATGGA
>DATBFI010000364.1:0-3818 GCA_036558585.1 Chitinophagaceae bacterium | reverse complement strand
GGATGATCTCTTATTGATCCGCTTCCAGCAATTATATGTTGGGGATATACATGTTTTATTTACTTACTGGCCAAAGGCTTCTGCTCAGGAACCTAACACACATTTATTTTCCGGGTATTTACGTCACACTATTCCTTCCCTGCAAATTGCATATCCCGTAACAGATTTTTCAACATGCACCATGCAGGCAGTTTTTATAAATGAAGAAACGGTGTATCACACAAATGCCTATGGTATTTCAGAACCGGCTAATGGAAGTGTGATTGACCCCTGCAACATTGATCTTGTATTCGTTCCGTTTCTTGCGTGTGATACACATGGTTATCGTGTAGGTTATGGAAAAGGTTTCTATGATAAATATCTCCCGCAATGCAGGGAAGACATTATAAAAATCGGCTTTAGCTATTTTGATCCAATCGAAAAGATCGAAGACAGAAATTCATTTGATGTACCTTTAGATTATTGCATAACTCCTGAAAAAGTGTATGAATTTTAACACCATTTTTCTTAGGTCCTTCAGGGTATTGTTGCTGCCTTTTGCTTTATTATACGGGTTTATTATCATTATCAGGAATTTTCTCTATGATAAAAATTTGCTGCGATCAGCGGAGTTTAATTTCCCTCTAATCTGTGTGGGAAATCTTATCGTTGGCGGCACAGGCAAATCACCAATGGTTGAATATCTTATTGAGCTGCTTTATCCATATTTTAAAGTTGCAACCCTTAGCAGGGGTTATAAGCGCAATACAAAAGGGTATGTGCTGGCCACCGAAACCACAACGGCTTTAGAGATCGGAGATGAGCCCATGCAATTTCATATTAAGTTCCCTGGTATAGCTGTTGCGGCAGGAGAGGAGCGCATTGTTGCGATACCGCAATTACTGCACGACAAGCCGGATACACAAGTTATTATTCTTGATGATGCTTTTCAACACAGGGTAGTAAAGGCAGGCTTTAATATCTTACTCACGCAGTATGAATACCTGTATACGAAAGATTTTTTCTTACCCACGGGTGATCTCAGGGACCAGCGTTCCTCTGCTAAAAGAGCGCATATAATAATTGTAACAAAATGTCCGGCAGATCTTAATGACGATGAGAAAAATAAGATTATAGAAGAGCTACATCCCAAAGACCATCAACAGATTTTTTTTACAACAACAGAATATGGTTTACCCTATCATGTTGTTTCGCATGCGCAAAGAGCAATTTCGCAAAATGATGAAATTTTATTGGTCAGCGGGATTGCCAATCCTGATCCATTAAAGCAATTTCTATCAGAACACGTTTCTGCATATTACCAGCTTCAATACAATGATCATCACATTTTTACAATCACTGATTTGAAAGATATTCAGAAAAAATTTTCGTCTGTCGTATCAGACAAAAAGATAATTATCACAACAGAGAAGGACGCTGTACGCCTGCTAAAATTCAGTGATCAATTAAGCCAGTTGCCTTTGTATGTTTTGCCTGTGAAACATAAATTCTTGTTTGGCGAAGGCGAACAATTTAATAAAAAGGTTATTGATTTTATTCAACATTTTTATATGAGCGAGGTGGAGGTGAATGATGATCAAAACCCTGGATAAACGAAGCGGGAATAATAGGTTTCGGGTTAGCTAAAACAGGAACTATAGCACACAATTACTTAATAATATGAATAAAAAGAAGGGAAAACACAAACACAAATCTTCAGACCATATTTTAAAAGGAACACTTGATATTACACGCTCTGGCATTGGCTATGTTGTGATTGCAGATGGAAGCGGGGATATATTGGTTCGCCCGGGAAATTTTAATACTGCATTACATGGCGACACAGTGCGCGTGAAAATTACAAGACAAAATTTTGGCAATGGAAAACGTGAAGGAAAAATAACTGAAGTAATATCGCGGAGACAAACAGAATTTGTGGGCACACTTCAGCTTGCTACAAACTTTGCCTTTTTTATTGCTGACAGCGATAAGCCCATGCCCGATCTTTACATACCACTTGAAAATATTAATGATGCAAAAAATAAGGACAAGGTTGTGGCACGCCTGGTAAAGTGGGAACAGGGCGATAAAAAACCTGTTGGCGAAGTAGTAAGTATTATGAAGGCGAGGGATGAAAATGACGTTGCAATGAAAGAGCTGCTTGCAGAGAATGGCTTCCCGCTTTCATTCAGTGATGATGCCATTGAAGAGAGTGAACGTATCCCGGAGGTAATAAGCAAAAGCGAAATAAAAAAACGGTTAGACTGCCGGGAGATACTCACATTTACTATTGACCCCGTTGATGCAAAAGATTTTGATGATGCATTGTCTATCCGATTATTAAAAAGTGGTTTGTATGAAGTTGGTGTACACATTGCAGATGTTGCTTATTATGTTGAGCCGGGAACAGTTTTGGATGAAGAGGCTTATAAAAGGGCAACTTCCGTTTATTTGCCCGATCGTGTGAATCCAATGCTGCCTGAGAGAATTTCAAATGAGCTGTGTTCACTGCGACCCCATGAAGACAGGCTTACTTTTTCTGCTATTTTTCAAATGAATATAAAGGGAGAAGTAAAACAACATTGGCTTGGCAAAACTATTATTCATTCTGATCATCGCTTTACTTACGAGGAAGTACAGGATATCTTAGATAAAGGGGAAGGATTACATGCAGATGAAATTTTATTGCTGAACCGCATAGCACAAAATATAAGAAAGCAACGTTTTGCAAACGGCGCCATAAATTTTTCATCCCAGGAAGTTCGTTTTAAGTTAGATGAAACTGCAAAACCGGTCGGTATCGTGATAAAGGAAAGTACAGAGGCGCATCAACTGATAGAGGAGTTTATGCTGATGGCAAATAAAATAGTGGCGGGGCATGTGTCGAAAGCAAAAATAAATAAGAAGCCGGTGCCTTTTCCTTATCGTGTTCATGACACACCTGATGAGCAAAAACTTTTGCCGTTTATTGAATTTGCAAAAAGATATGGTCATCGGTTTGATATAAGTTCTCCTGAAAAGATCGCTGCAAGTTTTAATACAATGCTTGATGATGTGAAGGGAAAGCCTGAACAACATGTGCTTGAGCAACTGGGAATACGCACAATGGCAAAAGCACATTACACTACTGAAAATATTGGACATTACGGTCTTGGCTTTGAGAACTATTGTCATTTTACTTCACCTATCCGCAGGTATCCTGATGTGCTTGCTCACCGCATACTTGAAACCTTTCTTGATAAAAAAACTATAGCTGATAAAAAACTTGAAGAGAAATGCAAGCACTGCAGTGAACGCGAACGGGCAGCCATGGAATGTGAACGCGCTGCAAATAAATACAAGCAGGTAGAATACATGAGGAATTTTATTGGTGATGTATTTGAAGGCGTGGTAAGCGGCGTTGCCAACTTTGGTTTTTGGGTGGAAACGGTGGCACACAAATGTGAAGGCCTTGTAAGTGTGGTAAGTCTTAGTGATTATGATGATTTCCGTTTGGTTGAAAGTGATTACAGTTTAGTTGGAAGGCGCAGCGGGCGCAGGTTTGGCATAGGTGATAAGGCTTTTATCCGGGTCGTGGCGGCAAATTTGGATAAGCGTCAGCTTGATTATGAATGGGTATTGCAACCAGATAAAGAAGAGGAAATGAAAAAGCCCAAGGCAAAAAGGAAAAAAGCAAAGAAATAATTTTTTTAATTTTTTTGTATCAGCTTTGTAAACTCTCCTCATCCTCGTTGTTGTCACTCTCTTGTACTTTCAGAAATAATTTCAGAAGGTTAGAGGTCATAAGTTTATGCTGTAGAGATCACACACACCGGAGACTGTAAACTCACTCTTTCTTC
>DATBFI010000363.1:0-7010 GCA_036558585.1 Chitinophagaceae bacterium | reverse complement strand
ATCACTTTGAAGAAGAAATTGAAGAAGAGCACGAAGAGGAAGACCAGAGTCCTCACATTGAAAATATAAGAGCCGAAAAATTAGAAGGGCCAAAAATTGTGGGTAAAATAGAATTGCCTGTTGATAATGATACACGTCCCAAGCCATCTTTTCGCGATGAAAAACGGAAGCGTAAACGTATCCCGATTGATAAGAAAGGGGATACTAAACATCCGGATGACAGGGATAAATTTAAAAAAGAAACACCTGTTAAACGCGGGGAGCCTGTTAAAGAAAAACGTGAAATATCAATTCACAAAGTAGGTGATAAAAATCTTCGTACTGATGACAGGAGAGGACGGGACAGAAGAGGACGCGATATTAAACGCGAAGAAAAAGAAATAGATCAAAAAGAAATCCAGGAAAAAATTCGTGAAACGCAGGCAAAATTAGCTGGTGCAGGCGGTCGCGGTAAGAGCCTTAAAGCAAAGTATCGCAGGGAAAAAAGGCAGGAGCATGCAGATGCAATGGGTGAAGTAGGAGATAACAATAAACTGCAGGTTACAGAATTTGTAACGGTAAGTGAACTGGCTAATCTTCTTGATGTAAGTTTTGCCGATGTGATAAGTAAATGTATGAGCCTGGGAATTATGGTATCGATAAACCAAAGACTTGATGCAGAAGTAATAGAGTTAGTAGCAGGAGAGTTTGGTTACGAGGTGGAATTCATTGGTGTGGAAGATGCTGAAGAAGAGGAAGAGGAAATAGAGGAAGAAGAAGGCGAGCTTCATCCACGCGCACCAATCGTTACAATCATGGGTCATGTTGACCACGGTAAAACTTCTTTACTCGATTACATACGCAGCGCAAATGTTGTGGCCGGTGAAGCGGGTGGTATTACGCAGCACATTGGAGCTTATGAAGTAACATTGGCTAATGGTAAACACATTACTTTTCTTGATACGCCGGGCCACGAGGCATTCACTGCTATGCGTGCCCGTGGTGCAAAAGTGACCGATATAGCAGTAATAGTTATTGCTGCAGATGATGCAGTAATGCCGCAGACAAGGGAAGCAATAAGCCACGCACAAGCAGCTGGTGTACCTATGATCTTTGCTATAAATAAAATAGATAAAGAAGGCGCAAATTCCACAAAAATATACGAGCAGCTTTCTCAAATGAATTTATTGGTAGAAGAATGGGGAGGTAAGTATCAAAGCCAGGAACTTTCGGCAAAAAAAGGACTTAATGTTGACCTCTTGCTTGAGAAAATTTTACTTGAGGCTGAATTGCTTGATTTAAAAGCAAATCCGGATAGGGAAGCTGTGGGAACGATTATAGAAGCTTCCTTGGACAGAGGTCGCGGTTATGTTGCAACACTACTGGTGCAAAATGGTACATTAGGACAGGGAGACCTGATTGTTAGCGGTCAATACTACGGAAGGGTAAAGGCTATGTTTAATGAAAGAAACCAACGGGTTGATGCCGCACCGCCTTCAACTCCTGTACAGATATTAGGTTTAAGTGGTGCTCCGCAGGCCGGCGAAAAATTCCGTGTTTTTGAAGACGAAGCGGAAGCAAAAGATGTTGCAATAAAACGTGCGCAAATTGTGCGTGAGCAGGGACTGCGTGCAAGAAAGCATATTACACTGGATGAAATTGGCCGCCGTCTTGCATTGGGTAACTTTAAAGAACTAAATCTTATCATTAAAGGCGATGTAGATGGTTCAGTAGAAGCATTAAGTGATTCACTGCAAAAATTATCAACCGATGAAATAGTAGTTTCTGTTGTACATAAGGGTGTTGGACAAATTTCAGAAAGCGATGTATTGCTGGCTACTGCATCAGATGCGGTTATTGTTGGTTTTAATGTAAGGCCTTCCATGCAGGCAGCACGACTGGCAGAAAATGAAGGAGTACAAATAAGAACTTACTCAATCATATACAACGCAATTGAAGAAATAAAAAGCGCCATGGAAGGTATGCTTGAACCCAAAATACAGGAAAAAGTGGTGGCCAATGTTGAGATACGTGAAGTGTATAGATTTGATAAGGCGACCGTTGCCGGTTGCCAGGTAATTGATGGTAAAATAAGCCGTAATAATAAAGTACGTGTTATTAGGGACGGTATTGTTATATATCCTGTTGGCGAGGGTTCCAGCGCTGAACTTGGGTCACTGAAACGCTATAAGGATGATGTGAAAGAAGTGCCATCCGGTATGGAATGCGGATTAACTGTTAAAAATTATAATGATATTAAAGTAGGTGACATAATTGAAGCTTACGAAGAAGAAGAAATAAAAAGAACCCTCTAAGTCTTCCCGCATGCATGAAGCAGTCGCGGGAACTCCTAAGGAAACTTGGTGCTATATAATTTTTAGGGTTTGTTGAAATAATTTCTTCTAATGAACTTTTGCTTCAGTTGGTTAGTGGTAAAACTTTTTAAGCCTCTGCTTAGGCGGAAGGTCGGCCGCGTCCATTATTTTGTTAAAAGCCTCTCATTTTATTTATTCCTTCTGCCTAATCAATACTTTTGAATTTATTTGAGTTTTATGAAAAAAATATTATCCATATTGCTGGTTGCGGCGTGCAGCATTCTTCGTTTGCCTGCTCAAACACAAAAGGTTGTCGCTGATAAAATAATAGCACAGGTTGGCGACAAGATTATTTTAAAATCTGATATTGATAATGCTATAATCGATACTAAAAGACAAGACCCGGATGCGCAGCTTCCTCCTAATGCAGATTGTCTCTTTCTGCAGGGCCAGTTAATACAAAAAACACTCGTGCTGCAGGCGCAAAAAGATTCTATTCTTGTTGAAGATGATGAACTCGAAGCTTTGCTTGATAATAAGATCAGGTATTTTATAAGTTACTATGGATCCCAGGAGATGCTTGAGCAGGTTGCAGGAAGAAGTGTTTACCAGATAAAAGAAGATTTGCGAGAACCATTTAAAGAAAAAACATTAGCCGATAAAATGCAGGGTAAAATTTTGGAGAATGTAAAAATTACTCCAAATGAGGTGAAAGAGTACTTTGAGAAAATACCAAAAGATAGTTTACGCTTTTATGAAAGCGAATTAGAAGTAGGCCAGGTGATTTTGTATCCAAAGGCCAATAAAGATGTGGAGGATTATGTAAGTTCCAGGCTTTATGAAATGAAGAAGCAGGTAGAGAGTGGTCAGAAAAAGTTTGATGCTCTTGCTAAGTTATACTCTGAAGATCCCGGGAGCAAGGAAAATGGTGGCCAGTACAATATTAACAGGACAGATAAATCATGGGATCCTACTTTTATTTCCGCAGCTTTTAAATTGAAAGAGGGAGAAATATCACCCGTTATTAAATCAAAATTTGGATTACATATTATACAAATGGTGAGCCGTGCAGGTGATGATGCGGTGGTACGGCATATTTTGCTTATTCCTCCTGTTACCGATGTTGAAGTAAAAGCAGCTATTCAAAAGCTTGACAGTATCCGTTCAAAAATTACAGATGGCACGATGTCGTTTGCAACAGCAGTAAATAAATTTAGTGAGGATGAAAACAGTAAGTTCACCAGTGGTTTTTTTGTCAACAACAGGGATGGTTCTACCTATATTACAATTGACCAGTTAGATAAAGATGCTGTGGTTGCTCTCAAGAATATGAAAGTTGGTGATATTTCAGCATCACAGGCTTATACAGATGAACGCAACCGGAAAGTGGTGCGAATGCTTTATTTAAAAACACGTACTGATCCTCATAGAGAAAATCTTAAGGATGACTATAACAAAATAGCTCAGAGAGCATTGGAAGAAAAGAAACAGCAGGTACTTGAAAAATGGTTTAAAGAGCACATACCGAATTATTATATTACAGTAGATAAAGAATATACTAATTGCAGCAATGTTATAGGAGAGTGGCTTAAAGTTGCAAACGATCAAAATCAATCGCAGACAAATATTAATCCTTAGAAAAATAAAAAACCGGCAGATTACTTTTGCCGGTTTTTTGTTAGCCCTCCTATGGTTAATAACCCGGGTTTTGTGTTAGATTACTATTTACATCTGTTTCTCTTTGTGGTATAGGCAGCACAAGTTTGTCATCATTAAATGGATTGCCATCTACATCGAGTTTTAAACGTTTTAAAGTCCAGAGCCTGTCACCCTCGAAAGCCAGTTCCCTAAATCTTTCCTCAACAAAATCAGTTCCGGTAACGCCGGATAAAGGAGAGGCATTAGCACGCTCTCTCACAATATTAATATCTTCTGCCGGAGTAGCTCCTCCAATAGGTGTACCGCCCTTTCTTAAATTTGCCTCACCGCGGGTAAGATACATTTCGGCAAGGCGTACTACGGGTATATATTTATAGAACTGTAACCATTTGTTTGGGTAATCTCCGTCGCTGCCGCCAATACCCACACCATAAGTAAAAAAGCTTCCCCTTCGATCATCAGGGTCATCAAAAACAGAAGAATATCCCGGATCGACCTGTGCATCTCCACGCCCAACACCATCGGGCGGTTGTGGGGAATAGAATGTAGTTAATCCATTATTGTTAGTTCCGGCATTACTTTGATTTGTTTGGGCAATGGCAAAAATGTCTTCGGGAGAATAACCGTCATTGTTAAATGCTTTATCGTAAGGAGAGGCAAGGGAGTATGTGCCAGAACTGATAATATCATTGGCCATTGCCGCGGCATTTTCATAATCGCCCATATTCATATATACACGCGCAAGAAATGCTTCTGCTGCGTACTTGTTTGCTCTTGCGGTACCATTGTCCTCGGGTAATTTGGCGGCCGCATCAGTTAAATCACTAAGCACTTGTTTATAAATATCATCTACTGTAGCTCTTGAAGGCTTGTCTTTAGTTGAGTCGTATTCATATACTGGAGACAGGATCAATGGCACACCCGGGTTAGAAGTTACATTGCCGGCTGAATAGGGCTGGGCATATAAATTAACGAGTTCAAAATAGGCCACACCACGCATAAATTCAGCCTCTCCCGTGACAGTAGTTTTTTCATCCTCATCCGTTATTAAACTTATTTTATCAAGCACCGTATTTGCATCGAGTATTATTCTGTAAGTACTGTCCCAGATGTTTTCGGCGATGTTATTATCTCTTAATTGATCTTTATTCTGGTATTGCCTGTATTCTGTAAAGGTTCCCACCCAGTTCACCTGGTTTTCTGAGGCGAGCAAATCAGGTATCAGTATAAATTGTTCTCCAAAAGCAGCAGGGCTCTGATACAATTTATACCCTCCAAACAATACAGCTTCTACATCTGCAGGTGTTTGAATTTGTTCGGGAGTAATACTGTTTTGCGGAAGCACATCCAGTTTTTTATTGCAGGATGTAATGAGAACTGATATAATAGCTATATAAAAAAATGTTCGTTTCATTGTTTGCTTTTTAGCTTGTAATTGATTGCATAAACAGGGATTAAAACTTAACGTTTAAGCCAACAGTGATCGTTTTTGGCTGGGGGATTGTATAAAAATCCTCCCCGTTACTAATGTTCCCAAGTGTTACCGTATTTACTTCGGGGTCTGCGGGATAATCGGTTTTAGTCCATAAATTAATACCCATTGCATAAATTCTTGCTGATTGAATATGTAATGTTTTGGCAACCGATTTGGGAAGTGTATAACCGAATGTAACATTCCTTAAACGTATGTAAGAGCCGTCATATAACCACCTTGAGGCAGTTTCCTGGTAACCAGAGCCATAGAAATAACCGATCCTTGGAACGTTTGTAACATCACCTGGTTTTTGCCACGCATTTAATACATCAACGGTTTGGTTGTCGAAGCCATTATAAAAGCCATCAGATTGAAAATACGCCCCGGAATTATTTACCTTATTGCCCTGAACAAAATAAAAAAAGACACTTAAATCAAAACCGGCATAAGAAAATGTATTAGTGAAGCCGCCCGTCCAGTCGGGAACAGATTCGCCAAGCACAACTCTTTTAGCCTGGGAAAAATCACTTGTAGGTTTATCATCTTCACCCAGGTAAAGTGCCTCGCCTGTTTTAGGATCTACACCTAAAAACTTCTGTCCATAAAATACGCCAATGGGTTCGCCCTCTACTGCTCTTTGTACAAGAACAAACCCGGACTCAATAATCTGACCTTTTATATCGGTCACTTTATTTTTATTATAGGCAAAATTGAGCGAAGTAGACCATTTGAACTTGCCAACAAGATTATTTGAATTAAGCAGTACTTCTATCCCTTTATTATCCATTGTACCGAGGTTTTTTAAAATCGTGGTGTATCCGGTTGTTGCAGGAATATTAATACCCAATAGCAGATCTGTTGTATGCTTTTTATATACATCAATCTCGCCGGAAATACGGCTTTTGAGCACGCCAAATTCAAGCCCTATATCTGTTTGCGCCGTCTTTTCCCATTTTAAATCAGGATCGCCTAACTGTGCGGGAGTAAAGCCCGGCAGGCCAGGGTAATTAGAAACCGTGTAGAGAGAAAGAAAATTACTTTCACCAATCTCTGCATTACCAGTTAACCCCCAGCTTGCTCTTAGTTTCAAAAAGTTTAGAAAAGAAATATTCTTTAAAAACCCTTCCTCTGATAATACCCAGCCCACTGATGCGGAAGGAAACCACCCATAACGGTTATTAGGGCCAAATCTGGATGAGCCATCTGTTCTTATACTTGCTGAAACAAGATATTTATCCCTAAAAGAATAATTGCCTCTTAAAAAATAAGAAAGAAAAGTGTACCTGGCATCAGTTGAAGTTGCTCCTGTTATGGATGTGGACCCTGACAAATTTTTTATCGCATCAGAAGGGTATTGTTCGCCCGTTGCGGACGAACCTTTGGTATCATTTTGAAGATAACTCATACCCAAAACCGCATTGAGTTTGTTATTTTCATTCAGTTTGGGAGTATAGGTAAAATAGTTATTGGTATTAAATGAGGTGCTTTGTGACAAGATAAAAGTTCCCTGGCCGCCAGCGGCGCTTCCATCAATGGTTTCTTTGCCCAAAAATTGGTCTTCATTCAAACTAAAAATGTCAGCG
>DATBFI010000362.1:0-19217 GCA_036558585.1 Chitinophagaceae bacterium | reverse complement strand
CTTTGGACATACGAAAATAATCAGATTATTGAAAAATGAACAATTATTTCCTTAAATTTTTTTAGGTAAGCTCTTCGCATTTCGCTTTAATTATTTCTCTCTTATTGATTTAAAAATTTTTTTCAGTAAAGTGGATTGTGTTTACGCATAAAAACTATCGTGCAGAAAAAGGTAATTCAAATTTCAATACATACTTTTGCGCCCTGATTTAAAAATATTCTTTTATGGCAACAACAGCGGATATCAGTCGGGGGATGATTTTAAAACTGGATGGTAGTTTGTATTCAGTAGTGGAATTTGGTGAAAACAAAACAGCGCGAGCTGCGGCAAAAATGTGGGCTAAATTAAAAGGTGTTGATAATAACCGGACAATTGAAAAAACCTGGAACAGTGGCGAAACTATTTTTCCTGTTCGTGTGGAAAAAAAAGCGTTCCAGTATTTATATAAAGATGAGTCAGGCTACAACCTGATGAATAATGAAACATTTGAGCAAATTGCATTAAGTGAAGAAATGATAGATGCCTCGCAATATCTTAAAGAAGGAAGTGAAGTGTTTGTATTTATTAATACTGAAACCGATCAGCCAATCGGGGCTGAATTACCCGAAAAAATTGTTGTAAAGGTTACTTATTGCGAGCCGGGCCTGAGAGGTGACACTGCAACGCGGGCTTCAAAACCTGCAAAAATTGAAACAGGCGCTTCAATAAATGTTCCCTTATTTGTAAATGAAGGAGAACTAATTCGCATCAATACCAAAACAGGCGAATATGTAGAAAGGGTGAAAGAATAAGAATAATTATAGCCAGAATTGATTAAAAGAATTTATTTGCTTCAAAAAAATGCGGCTCTTATACCCTTCTTTTCTGTTGAATTTAGGTATGATTTGCAAAAAATGAGAAATAAGAAAATCCCTTCTTTTAGTTAAAAATTGTCTATTTTGCTCCTCCTTCTGGGTAAAATACCTCAAAATTTATAAAAAACCCCAAAAATTCGTCTTATGGACTTCAAACAGATCCAGGAACTTATTAAGATCGTTAACAAGAGTAATATAGGTGAGATAAGCATAGAAGAAAATGATTTTAAAATTACCATTAAGCAGAAGAAAGAGAAGGCAGAAGCTATGGTCACAGCGCCCGTCGCACCTTCCCTAGCTGCTCCTGTATATGCGCCTGCTTCAGTTGTACCCGCACCTGCAGCTGTACAGCCACCACCCCAGGTTCCTGTGTCTGCAAAAACAGATAATTTGATCACTATTAAAAGCCCGATGATCGGTACTTTTTATCGAAGAGCATCGCCCGATAAACCCTCATTCGTGGAAGCAGGTGATGAAGTAACGCCGGGAAAAGTGGTATGTATCATTGAAGCCATGAAACTTTTTAATGAAGTTGAAAGCGAAGTAAGCGGTAAGATAGTTAAGGTGCTTGCAGATGATGCCAGTCCCGTGGAATATGATCAGCCTTTGTTTTTGGTAGAGCCTCTTTAATTAATGTGCTAATATGCCAATGTGCTAATGAAATTTAAATAACATGCAAAAGGAGTTAATGGAAAAGAATCCTGTTCTTAAACTATCAATAGAGTTTTCGTTAATTGATTATTGTGAATTACTTCAACAGAATAAAAAATTTGTAATAAGCCAACAACTTTTACGGTCCGGTACTTCTGTTGGAGCTAACTGCATGGAAAATCAAAATGCTGAAAGTAAAGCTGATTTTATTCACAAAATTAAAATTGCAGCCAAAGAGGCAGATGAAACACAATATTGGTTAACACTTTGTGATTATGCAAAAGATTACTCCAAATGCAAAGAGTTGATATCAAAACTTGAAGAAGTACATAAGGTATCAAATAAAATTCTTGCTACTTCAAAAAGAAAATCTTCTTTTAGTTACTTATTAAGTTTCTTTATTTTTCTAATAGCTTTTGTGTCCGTGTATTAGCACATCAGCACATTAGCACATCAGCTAATTACTTCAATGTTTAAAAAAGTACTCATAGCAAATCGTGGTGAAATCGCCCTTCGTGTTATAAGAACCTGTCGTGAAATGGGCATCAAAACCGTAGCGGTTTATTCAACTGCCGATAAAGACAGCCTTCATGTAAAATTTGCTGATGAAGCCGTATGCATAGGTAAACCACAGAGCGCTGATTCTTATCTTAACATACCGCATATTATGGCTGCTGCAGAAATTACAAATGCGGACGCTATACACCCCGGATATGGTTTTCTTGCTGAGAATGCTAAATTTTCTCAAATATGCGCCGAACATGAAATAAAATTTATTGGTCCAACTGCTGATATGATCAGCAAAATGGGCGATAAAATAACGGCAAAAGAAACAATGATAAAGGCCGATGTTCCTGTAGTACCAGGCGGAGAAGGATTATTGGAGAGTGTTGAAGGGGCTAAATCATTAGCTCATAAAGTTGGTTATCCTGTTATTTTGAAAGCAACAGCCGGAGGTGGTGGAAAAGGCATGAGGGTTGTTTGGAATGAAACCGAATTAGAACGCAATTACACCATGGCTAAAACAGAGGCAGCTGCTGCTTTTAAAAACGATGGTGTGTACCTGGAAAAATTTATTGAAGAGCCACATCATATTGAAATACAGATTGCGGGTGATCAATATGGAAATGTTTGTCATTTAAGTGAAAGAGACTGTTCCATTCAACGCAGGCATCAAAAACTGGTTGAAGAATCCCCGTCACCTTTTATGACACCGGAACTGCGTGATAAAATGGGTGATGCAGCTATTAAAGCAGCAGCGGCAATCAATTATGAAAGCGTAGGTACAGTAGAATTCCTTGTTGATAAATACCGCAACTTTTACTTCATGGAAATGAATACGCGCATACAGGTAGAACATTGCGTTACAGAAGAGGTTATCAATTTCGATCTTATAAAAGAGCAGATCAAAATTGCAATGGGCGAAAAAATTTCCGGGCAAAATTATCTTCCCCAAATGCATGCGATTGAATGTCGTATTAATGCGGAAGATCCTTATAATGATTTCCGCCCGTCACCGGGAAGGATCACTATTCTTAATACACCGGGTGGCCATGGTGTCCGCATAGACAGTCATGTATATGCCGGTTATGTTATTCCGCCTTACTATGATTCAATGGTCGGTAAACTTATTGCTGTTGCACGCACACGCGAAGAAGCAATTCAAACTATGTACAGGGCCCTGAGCGAATACGTTATTGAAGGAGTAAAAACAACAATTCCTTTTCATCTTCAGTTAATGCAGCATGAGGATTTCAGGAGAGGTAATTTTACCACAAAATTTCTTGAATCTTTTAAATTGAAATAATTGCCTGCCGCGATTTTTTTGTGTTGCCCGCAGCAGTGCTGCTATCATACTTTGTGCGTGTCATTCACCTTGTATGCTCGTCCAGAGCGAGGCAGCTTTTATTCTTTATTCATCGAAACAACCCAAATAAATTCAAAACGCTACTATTCAAAAGTGTAGTGAGTGACAGTTAAATAATTATTCTGCGTTTAGTTCGTCGAATAATTAAAACTTAATTCCTTTCCTTTTCATTTCAGCAGTAAGTTTTTCAGGGATCGGACGACAAGAACAATTTTCCTGGTGCTCCAGGTGCCATTTTACCCTTTGTTCAAAGTTTGCATTTTTGGGCATCCTGTTCTTTTCATGCCAGGCTGTATTAATTTTCATTTTTTTTATTTGCATGAAAAATAAAATTTTAGTCAATACTGCGAATTAATGTAATCACAGCTTTCATCATACCGGTCTGTCGTTCCGAACAGGAATAAAAATATTGAAGGTTGCACCAATGCCGGGATTTCCTGTTGCTGCTATGATTCCCCTGTGATTTTGAACAATTTTTTTGCAAATGGCAAGACCAATGCCGGTTCCTGAAAATTCCGACTTTCCGTGAAGACGCTGAAAGAGTTCAAAAATTTTATGCTGGTATTGTTGCTCAAAACCGATACCATTATCGGCAATACTTAATTTCCAATACTTAATTTTTTCATCAGCACCTGGCTCTTTTATTTCACAACCACATACAATTTGAGAAGAAATTTTTATATGAGGTGCTATTCCATGCTTGCTGTATTTAATAGCGTTACTTATTACATTTAAAAATAGCTGGTGGAACTGGAGAGGAATAGTGTCAATGACCGGCAAAGGTAAAGATTCGATAACTGCATTTTTTTCTTCTATAATATCCGACAAATTGATTTTTACTTCATCAACCAAAAAATTTAAATCGGTTGGTTCATAAACTATATCGGTAGTATTCGTGCTGGAGTAACTAAGCAGGGCCTCGATAAGATTTTGCATCCTGGTAGCTGCAGAGTTAATGCGTATAAAATAATTTTTTGCTGTTTCAGGCAACCGTTCAACTTCTTTCTCAAAAATAAGATCAGTGAACGTTCTTATTTTTCGCAATGGCTCCTGCAAGTCATGGCTCGCTACGTAGGTAAAAGAGCCAAGTTCTGCATTCATGCGTTCGAGTTCTTCATTCTTTTTAGTTAATGATTCATTGAATGTCTTAAGATTTTCATTTGCCTTTTTAATTTCTGTGATGTCAATAGCAATACCAATTATTTGTGCTGCTTCCCCCTCTTTGTTACGTTTAAAAACCATGTCACGTGAAAGCATATATCTCCATCTTCCATTTTTAAAAAGAAAGCGATATTCTATTTCATGGATTTCATTGTCGGCAGCTTTACGGAGATGGGCATGATGAATTTTTAATTTTTCGTAATCTTTCGGGTCTATTAATTCTGTCATGATATCATCAGCATTGTACATGTTTTCTTTATCATGTGCAACAATTGTAGATATATTCCCTGTAATAAAAATATCTTTTCCCTCATCGAGGTCATAAATATATACTATGTTGGGAAGCAGATCAATCACCTTTTTGCTGAACAGTTCACTTTCCCGCAACTTCCTTTCATGCTCACGCAATTGAGTAATATCCATGTGAACGCCAACGAGGCCTTTTATATCTCCTTCGATACCTCTCTTGATTTCTCCTTTTGAGTAAATGTACCTGTAATTCCCGTTTTTATCTTTTCTCCTGTATTCAAGCTCGACAGGAATTCCCTTTTCACGGGCTCTCTGGGAAGCAAGTTTTACCTCTGCCAGGTCATCCGGATGCACATTGCCAAAAGTTGCCTTGTCCACGCTGATTTCGCCAGGTTTATATCCATACAGCCGGTAACACTCATCTGACCATTTAATCGTATCTGTAACAAAATCATGTTCCCAGCTTCCAAGTTTGCCTATAGTTTGTGCCTGAATAAGCTGCTGTTCGCGTAATTTAAGATGTTCAGTCAATAATGTATCATTGGTAATGTCCTGTATGGTTCCTACAACCATATGCGTATTTTCCCAACTAATGATTTTTCCACCGGCTTTGACATATTTGGTTCTATTATTTTTTGAGATAATACGGAATTTGGAAATTTTTACTTCCCTTTTTTTCAATGATTCTTTAACAGCATTACGAATATAATCCCTGTCATCCGGATATACGTATTCCAGGAATTTTTCCAAAGATGGATTAAATTCCCCTGGCTCGCAGCCTAATAACCGATATAGATTATCAGAAAAAGTTAATGCATTTGTTCGCATGTTCCATGAATAACTTCCCTGGTCAGATGTTTCTTCGGCTTGCTTAAATGTTTCATTCTGGATCATTAATTCTGCCTTCATTTCCCTTTGAGTCTGCAAATCATTTCTTACCCTGAAAAAAGAAACTATTAATATTCCGAGTGAAAAAAATCCAAGCGTTAATAATGAAAAAGGTGTTACAAAAGCATAGCGGTTCTTTTCCCGTATTCTCTTACTTAAAGCCTCATCCTCAAGTGTTATCATTGATGCAATCAGGTTTCTTATACCATCCATTTTTTCCTTTGCAGTATTCAAATAGGGTTTGAGGGAGGTTCCGCTGTAAACGGAATCTTTCGACAACCGAATAATATAATTAAGAAGATCATACCTGTCATCAATCAAAAGAGCAAGCGTAACGACGTTTTTATGCTGCGGCAAATTTTCTTCTGTTAATGAATCAATCTCTTCAACGCTTAAACGGGCTTTATCAAATGCACCCTGAAACGGCTGAAGGAAAGAGGAATCTTTTGTTAACAAGTAACCACGTTGGCCTGTCTCCGCATCTTTTAAATATGAAAGTGTTTGTTCCAGTTTTAGTTTTACAATATGTGTATGATTAACAAGATCGGTTGCAGTAACCAGTTTCTCTATTCTTATATAGGAAAAGGAAGAGACAAAAATCAGTATGATAAAGAGTACACCAAAAAAAATATCTGTTAATGAAGCCCGATAAGATTTCATTCTGTAAATGAATGTATTAAAGGCTTTTATAAATCTATTGGATTCGGGCATACAAATAACAAATTATTTAGCATCCATAAAATCAAAAATAAAATAATAAAATTTATTTGCTTAAATTATACAGTAGTTCAACACAAATTTTCCCCTTATGTGCAAAAGAAAATTAAAGAGGGCGGTGAGATAACCATTGAATAAAGAAAATAGTCTGTTCCAATCTTAATTTGCGTCGATCAACACTTACAACTTAAACCGATTTTCAAAATAATCAGGCTGTTTGATTAAGGTGTAAATGAATTTTTTTAAGCAGGTCTTTAAAAGAAAAGGGTTTGCCAAGAAAATCATCGGCACCATACTCCTTGTATTCATCTTTTTTTGACATATAGGCAGAACAAAGAAGAATTTTTATATGTTTTGTTTTATTACCTGCCTTTAGTTGCCAGCATATGTCTCTGCCATCAAAATCATTAAGTTTGACATCGAGTAGTATAATATCGGGTTTAAATACGTCAACAGTTTTTAATGCAATGCTGCCTCTTGATATAGTAGCTACCTGGTATCCTTTTTTTTGTAATAAAGCAGCAAGAGGAGCTAATACGTCTTCTTCATCATCTATAATTAAAACTCGTGTCATAAAAATTGCGTTTCGTAAATCGTCATTGAATCAATTTATATACCTAATATATAAAATAAAAAATTTTTGTAATTTTTAAGGCATATTTAAATTGAATTTAAAGAATTAGTGCTTTAAACATACTAATATAATTCTGAGAAAATAGTAAAAGTTTATTCATGATTGTAAAACTTGATGAAAACCTTTCACAGTTATTCAATGTCATTGATGTTTAACAGGTTGGCCATAAAATGTAAAAAATCATGCTTGCGTTACTTAATCCGGTTAATTAACAGGAACAAAAATATTAAAGGTCGAACCAACGCCTGGCTTTCCAGTCGCCGTAATAAAGCCATTATGATTTTGGATAACCTTTTTACAAATTGCCAAACCAATGCCTGTGCCATTATACTCCGTTTTGCTATGAAGCCGCTGAAACATATCAAATATCTTGTCTTCATATTCCTGTTCAAAGCCAATACCATTATCAGCTACAGACACTTTCCAATACCTGGTTTTAGTATCATTGCCAATTGATTTATATACCTCTTCACGCTTAGCTATCTGAGCACTGATTTGCACATGAGGTGCTATGTTCTGTTTACTGTATTTTATTCCATTTTCAATTATATTAGTAAACAGCTGCAGAAACTGGATGCGCACCACTTTTATCTTAGGCAACGACGACAATTCAATAACTGCATTTTTTTCCTCTATTATATGGTGCAATGAGTTCCTAACTTCTTCCACTATGTTGTTTAGATCTGTTTCCTCTTTACTGATAGCAGTTGTATTAACGCGGGAATAATTTAATAAAGATTCGATAAGCTCATTCATCCTGTTGACAGACGATGTAATTCGGGTAAATAATTCTTTGTTACTTTCAGATAATTCACCTGAAAGAATACGGCTTATAAATATTCTTATCTTTCGTAAGGGTTCCTGCAGGTCATGGCTTGCAACATAAGTAAAGGAAGTGAGCTCCTGGTTACTGCGTTCGAGCTCCTGGTTGGCGGCAATCAACGCATGATGTGCTTTTTTTATTTCAGTAATATCAATTGTTACTCCTATTATTTGTGTTACGTCTCCCTCCTGATTGCGGGTAAAAACAGTATCGCTCGAAAGCAGGTATATATAACTACCTTGTTTTGTTTTTAACCGGTATTCGATTTCTGCTATCGCCCCGTCTTTAAGACGTTTACAGTTTTCGTGATGGGTGGACATCCGGTCTAAATCTTCGGGATGTACCATTGTCCTTACCATCTCAGCGCCAAGATCCCGTATTTCTTTATCTGTATAACCAGCTATATTTAAAATGTTCTTATTAATAAAAACATTCTTTTGTTTTTCAAGATCATATATGTACACTACATTGGGAGCCAGATCAAGTATTGCACGGTTAAACCTTTCGCTTTCCCTTAGCTGCATTTCCTTTTCACGAAGATCAGTAAGGTCCATATTCACACCAAAGAGCCCGATAACATTTTCTGATGGATCACGAATAACTTCTGCTTTTGAATAAACATATCTTAATTTACCCCCCTTATCGGTTCTTCTGTATTCAATATCTATAGGAATCCCGTTTTCACGGGCATTGTGTACAGACTCATAAATAGCAGGCAAATCATCCGGATGTACATTGGTTACATCTCTTTCGCCGATCTCAATTTCACCCGGCTCATACCCAAACAAACGGTATAGTTCATCTGACCAGGTAATTGTGTTGGTAAGGAAATCATGATAGAAACTGCCGAGTTTGGCAACATTTTGAGCTTGTGTAAGCTGGGCCTCCCGAAATTTTATATGTTGATTAAGCAAGGTGTCTGCAGTTATATCACGCATGGTTCCCACGATCATTTCGGTATTGCCATAGTTTATAACTTTACCCGTTCCCTGGATGTATTTTAATTTGCCATCTTTAGGAATGATGCGATGTTTGGTGACAAGAGATTGATTAGTTTTTGAAGCTATTGTACTAATGTCCTTAACGCTGTCCCTGTCTTCGGGATGAACATATTTTAAAACCTCTTCCAGCGAGGGTACAAACTCACCAGGCTCGCATCCCAGCAATCTATACATGTTATCGGAAAAAGTTGCTTCACCCGTTGATAAATTCCATGAATAGCTTCCCTGTAAAGAACTTTCTTCAGCCTGTTTAAAAATTTCATTTTGAATAAGCAGCTTTTCATTTAGTTGTTTTGTTCTTTCGGTAGCCTGCGCAAGATCAGCATTTGCTTTGGCTAATGCCTTATTGTGTTCCCGTAATTGTAATATTGCCTCCTTTTTTTCCTGGGTTATATCGCGAAAAGCCACGGTTAAACCATCATGCAGTTTTTCCAGCTGTACATAGAACCATGCATGAATATCATTAAAACTGCTTTCAGTTTCGTATTCAACATGGTTGCCTGTTTCTATACAGTCACAGAAGTATTTAAAGGAATTACTTTCAGCGAATCCCGGAAAAACTTCGCCAAGAGTTTTACCAATAATATTTTCCGGTATCAGGCCATAGAGTGTTGTGATCTCTTTATTGATATACCCGATTCTGAAATCCGTAATCTTTCCCGTCGAGTCGCGCATTGCTTCATAGCATCCGATGCCATTTGGCGCAGAGTTAAGAATATTTTGTAAAAAAGACTTTGAATAGGAAAGCTCTTCTTTAAGTTTGGTTTGCTTTTTTACGCCGCTGCGAATTTTATATACGCCGATAAAAATTATCAGCAGGGAAGCAAAAGAGAGGATCAGTGAGTAAAGCGGCGTAGTTGAGCTTAAACTTTTTTTTACCTTTTCTCTATCTTTTAACAGCGAATCCTCAGCTTGTACCATAGAGGTAATTTGAGTTCGTATGCTGTCCATTTTATTCTTATCTTCAAAATGAGATGCAGATACAATAGCGCCGGCAGATACACTATGTTTCATTGCAAGAAGAAGATTCAGGAGCTTATACCTGTCGTTGATCAAACGCTTTAATGTTTTTACATTTTGCTGTTGTGCCGGATCATCTGTCGTTAACGAGTCAACCTCTGCAACAGTTTTGTTTGTTTTTTCTACAGCCATATTAAATGCATGTAAAAAAGGAGCGTCATTTGTCAGCAAATATCCACGCTGCGCATTTCCGGCATCCTGCAGATAGGTGATTATTTGTTCTAACTTTAATTTCAGTACATAAGTATGACTTACCTTGTCTGCTTCTTTATTAAGTCTTCCTATTCGTTGGTACGAGAGATATGAATAATATCCAAGAGCCGAGATAACAATTATCGTAAAAAGAAGATTAACATTTATCGTGCGGAGAAGCTTCATAGTTTAGTCATAAGGACAAAAAATTTTTATATTCTTACGAAAGTACTGTTAGGGAAGAGGAAAGCGTAGGGCTTTAGTTGATTTTAATGCAGCTATCAGTGAAATTTAATTAAGGTGAGAAAATAAAATACTAATACACTTCGGAGATCAGAGTGACTTTTTTTAATTTCATATCTATTGGCAAAACAAGATTTTATTACAATGGGAGCGGTTTTTTAATTTTTTTATTTTTTAAGATAGTTCAAACATACATGGATATTGAACAAATACAGAAATTGTGTTTATCATGGCCCGGCGTTACAGAAGACGTAAAATGGGGTAACGATCTTTGTTTTTGTATTGCTCAAAAAATGTTTTGCGTGGTTGGAATGTCGCAACCGCTGATGGTCTCATTCAAATGCAGTAATGAAGACTTTGAAGAGTTGTGTGAAAGAAAAGAAATCGTACCGGCTCCTTACCTGGCAAGAAGTAAATGGGTAATGGTAAGGAAAGTATCGGCACTTAGCAAAAAAGAATGGGAACAATTTCTAAAAAAGTCTTATGAACTGATCACCGCAAAACTTCCATTAAAACAAAGAAAACAATTGGGTATTAAGTAATAATTGCAATGCGTCGTTGATTGCCATTAACCGATACAAAATAAAAGCCATTGCAAATTAATGCAATGGCTTTCCGGGAAATAAAAAACCAATATTTAGAAAGTATAACGAATGCCTAATCCACCCCAGCCACCCTCAAAATAATTGTACCCTACAAAATTGAACGAGGGCTGCCAGTCTAAACTAACATTAATCGGAGCACCATTAAATTTATAATCAAGACCCAGGACGCCATCAATACCAAACGCAACACCTGCATCTCTTTCCGGGTAATTTTTTTTCCAGTTATCGCTCCAGAAGCCAAGATGTGCGCCCGGGCCAACATACCATTTTAAACCGGCGGCGCCGTTTATGTCACCATATATTTCATATAAGCCGGTGAAACGAACGCCATCTGTGTAGAAATATGCTAATCCCTCCAATGCCTTATTATCCCTGGTAAAACTTTTTAAACTTATTGCGCCCGGATAAAATTTTACACCTAATGCCGTTTTGTAGTCGTAATCCATGCTTTGCGTTTTTGCAGAAAAGCCAATAAAAATAATAACGCCTGCTAAAAGAATTTTTTTCATGTTTGGTTTTTTATGATAAAGTATAACGCATGATCTATATTAAAAAGTATAGCGAATTCCTATACCACCATAAGAAGGAGTAAAACCTGCTGAGCCAACCAACGTTACGGCTGGTTGCCAGTCGAGGCTTACATTAATAGGCACATCACGAAATTTATAATCGAGTCCTATGATGCCATCAATACCAAAATCTACATTGCTGTTATAATCTTTCTGGTATTGATCTTTCCAAAAACCAAGATGCGCACCAGGGCCAACGAACCATGCCAGCCCCTCAACTTTGTCAAAAGAATAGAAATTGAATTCGTAAAGTCCGCTTATTCTAAAACCTTTGTTCCAGATGGTTGCCTGCGCTTCAAGATTATTTGAAGCAGTAATAAATTGTTTGTAGGTAGCGGAAAATCCCCCGGGAAATTTTATACCAATTGCCCGCTGATAAGTTGATTGCGGTTGGGATTGCGAAAAGGAAAATTTAGCACAAACAATTAAAAGGGTAACAGTAGTAATTTTTTTCATCGTGCAAAAAATTATTTACATAATGCATCTAACGTGCCGATATATGAGAATGTTATCAAATACTTGTTAAAGGTTTTTTTATTCACAATATGTAAGAATGATTTTTATGTTGCGAACAGCAGGACCTTTATTCAACTTTCGTAGGGTCACTCACTTCAACGTAGGTAATTCTGTTCAGCAAACGAGGACAAGTGATGCTCCTGTCTTAATGAGAGTATTTGTTATTGTAATGCCTGCTGGTAAAAGGTTTCGGCATCTTTTTTTAATTGTATGAGGGATGGTTTATGAATGTACATCATGTGACCCGCTTCATAATATGTCATCGATATTCTTTTTTGTTGTTCCGTTCTTAAGCCCATGTGATGGACAACATATTCAGCACCAAAAAAAGGCGTTGCAAGATCATAATAACCGCATGCTACCCAAACTTTGAGATAGGGATTCTGGCTAATGGCGTTCCGCAATGTTTCTGATACATCAAGAAACTTGTTTGGGGAAAGCTCCCAGGGACCTACATAAGTTAATGCTTCATAAGGAAGATCGTTTTTGTATTGCAGTTCTTTTCTCATATAGTTGTTCATTGCTCCGGAAAACATGCCCATTATATTACTCATGCTTGGATCAAACTCGATTCCCTCTCCTGCATCATCCCTGTCGTTACCAGTAAAGCGGCTATCAAGACGGCCTGTTGTTTTGCCACTGTCTCTTAATAATTCTTTGAAAAACCTTGAGTCGGAGATTCTTAAGTTACTTCTGCGAATAAAATCCTCTGATAAACCGGTGAATGAATGTAGCTTTTGAAGGGTTGCCGTTGTTTCCTGTTGAGTTAATCTGTCGCCCTTCATTAATGTCAGCAGGTATTCATTAGAAGCATAATCTCTTGCCATTTGCACAACATCTTTTAATGATCTTTGCTGCATGTCAGCAGGTAATTTTTTATGATACCATGCTGTTGCAGTATACCCGGGTAAAAAAATCACATAAGGCATTTCGTTTCCGGTAGTAAAATCAAGTGTTTGAAAATTTAACACGGAAGAAATCAGTATGATCCCGTTTAAAAAAATATTGTGTCGCTCCTGCAAATAACCAGACAGGCCCGCTGCTCTTGTTGTACCATAACTTTCACCGGCTAAAAATTTTGGTGAACCCCATCGTTCAAATTTTGTGGTGTAATAACGGATAAAATCGCCAACACTCTGTATATCTTCCGTGTACCCGTGGAATGCTTGCGCCTCCGCACCTGCGGCAGGCCGACTATATCCTGTCGATACCGGGTCAATAAACAAAAGATCAGTCATATCAAGCCATGAGTACGCATTTGCTTCATACTTAAATGGCGCATTTGGAGCATAGCCTTCGTCGTTCATCACTACACGGTAGGGGCCTAAAATGCCCATGTGCAGCCAAATTGAAGCAGAGCCGGGACCTCCGTTGAACGCATAAGTGATGGGTCTTGTGTCTTTATTTACACCATCCTTTGTATAAGCAATAAAAAATATATTGGCTTTAATTTTTCCATGCTGATCTTTTAGCGGCAGATAACCCGTTGTGGTAGTATAGCTGATCACCTGCCCATTAATATTTACCTGGTGCTTTGTAATCACTGGCGCAGTTGTGCTGTCTGCGACGAGAACCGTATCGATTAAGTTCTTATTAGGAGAATTTTTCTGGGCAGGTAAATACAGGGTTAGTACAAGCGATAAAAAAAGGAAGAGAAAACGCATAGTTGGTTGCATTAATGTTAAGGGGTAAATATAGTAAAACGAAGATAAGTGAAGATGATTTTTAATAGGGATCGCCGGATAAGGCCATCAGCTGTTGCGTCTGAAAAGAATCAGGCTGTTTGCAATAAACCTGCCCTATCACATGAAAGCTCACACCACCGCCATCTGAAAAGAATCAGGCTGTTTGCAATAAACCCGTTCCTTCATAAATTTCTGCAAGCAGTAAAGATATATTAACTGCATGTATCTGCAATAATTCAGAATCCTTCCGGTATTCTTCCAGTTCCCAGTGATTGCTGGTGTTTAATCTAAAGACTTCAATATGTACACTCTCTGAATCAACCAGGATATATTCTTTAAGCGTTGATATATCCCTGTATAATTTGAATTTCTCGCCACGATCGTAATTTTTTGTGGATGCTGACAGCACTTCAATAATTACAGATGGATTGAGCACATTATAATCGTCATTATTCAAAGTAATTATATCACCACAAATAATAGAAATGTCAGGATAAGTAAAAAGAGTATTCTTTTCTACGTGAATGCGTTGGTCACTGTTGAATGGACGACAAGATTTACCCCTTAATTTTAGCATTAAGACAACCAAAAGATTCGTAGCAATAATATTATGCGGAACTTTTGCTCCGGCCATTGCAAACACTTCTCCTTTGTAATATTCATGTTTTTCCAAAGAAGTATTTTCCATTTCAAGATATTCGGGAATGGACATTTTTTGTTTGCCATAAGCAACGGCAGGTTCTCTTACTTCCATATCTAAAAATACAAAATTATTGCTGACCTTCTTTTAAAGTATAAGCACAATAAAAGTTTCGTAAGGATTAGTAACAGTAATTCTATTCAAAAAAAATTTGAAAAAGATTAACTGCCTTACCTGTTGAGTTTCTTTAAAACCGAACTTTACAAAGTTTAATACTGCTATATGAAAGCGTTTCTTATTTGTGGACTGCTGACAACTTCATTATTGGTTGGAGTAAAAAATAAAAACACAAATACCTTTGTAAAACTACCTGTAAAATCCTTTTCCGGGGATTCAATTCCGCCAGACATAATTGACTTTACTGCACAGATAAAACCAATATTTGTTAGCCATTGTTCCCCCTGTCATTTTACAGGTGGAAAAATGTATGGACGATTACCATTTGATAAGGACACTACTATTGTAGGTCATGAAGAGGCTGTTTTGCGAAGAATAAAAGATGAAAAGGAAAATGCACTTATTAAACAATATATTCAACAACAGAAGAATAACAGATAGTTCTTGCAAACAGGGAATTTTTAAAACCTCTTTCTTATTCATCTGCATCTTCTTCCGCTTCTTCTCCGTGCTCAACTATATTGCCATCTTTAAAGAGAATATTCTTCAACACTTCACGCCATACCGGTTTTTGTCGTAGCAGAAATTCAAGATCCATTCCAAAATGTTTAAATTCTTCCTTCTGTGCATTTTCCATTATTGCTTTCGCTGTTTTATCTTTTTCAACGGCCATGCGCTGTTCGTACCAATTTATAGCTTCTGCTTCTTCTGTAAGAGATGCTATCATACGTGCGATAGTTCTGGTTCTTTCGGGCAATTCCCGTGGCGGCTCGTGGTATTGATCAAAACCCATGGTTTTTATTTTAAAGGTTAATACTGAAGTACGCTCAAATGTAAAACTAAAAACGGAGCAGGATAATTTTTGTGTTTATAATCCTGCAGCCTTACAGTATGTAAAACCTTTATTGTGTATGGTGATGATAATACTACATTTTACCATTAATTTTATGAGGAATCAACAAACTATTGTTACATGCCTCAAAAAAGTAACAATTCATTATCGCCGCTGACCTGGATCATTATCTCGGGTGTTGGTTTTGTCGTATTTCTTATTGCAGCGCTTCTCTTTAGCTTGTATAGTGACAAGATCAATTTTATCAGCCAGTCTGCTTATTTTTTTCTTTTGGTACCATTGGCCCTGGTTGCTGCAGGTTTTTTGTTTGGTGCTTTGCGTTCTCATGCAAAATATTCCGGTAAGGCTTATGGCGGCACCTTAGAATTAAGCGGCCCGATAGTAGTATTAGCGCTTATTATTTATCTTGGATATAAGTTCCGGCCTGTTGAAAGATCTTTCAGTTTTACAGTAAATGTTTTTTCAGGAAATGATTCATCGGAGGCTATCAGAACAGGTTACACAGAATTATTTTTTGGCACTGCACATCAAACAAAAAATATCAGTGAAGGGCAATCTGTGTTTAGTGAAGTGCCGTATGATTATAAGGGTAAATCTATAACACTGATAGCACATGCAGAAGGTTATAAAACAAAAAAGAGTGATTTGATCATCCCTTATGAAAGTATACCCGTTAATCTCTATCTGCAAAAAGTACCTGATTCTGTAACCGTCACCGGCCTGGTGAAAGACAGAAATGGAATTCCCGTAAAAGATGCTGTACTTATTTTCGCCGATGGTCTTTTAAAAACAACTTCTGATCATTATGGAAATTTTCGCGTTTCACTTCCATACAAAGATGGTGAACAAATAGCGTTACGGGTATATACGGCCGACAAGCTTAGATATGATAATCTTATAACACTTTCAGAAAAAGTTTCGCTAACAATCCCACTGCGCTGATTATGCCTTGCCTTAAATTTTTAGCGGTTATATTTTTGATTGGTATAACTATATTGGCAAGAGCGCAAAATACATTTGCCTTTAAAGGAAAGGTGATCCATAATAAAAAGGGACTGATGAAACAATTCAGCATTTTGGTGAACAATGAAGTTGCCATAACCAATGATGCCGGCATTTTTGTAATAGGGCTGAACCACGACGTCACACACGTAAAAATCGGGCTGCAGCACACTGGTTATACTTTACTTTATCCAACCGGCGGTTATGTATCCATACCACGCGACCTGAATGATGTACCGGAAATAATCATCGGCAGTCCACAGGATAATACTTATATTAATCAATACCTCGCGGTATATAAAGAAATGAAAAGTAATAGCAGTGCAACAGCATCTGAACTTATTGCATTAGGGAAAAGGCTTGATTCACTTCAACAGATATTGTTGCAGCTTAATTATACTGAAACTGATTTACGCAGCGCAAAAGAAATGCAGGACGGTAGAGACAAATATTATCCTGAAATATCACAAAACCTGCAGGAGTTTGTAGATAAGGCATTTGATCTTAAAACATCGCTAAAATATGTTGTTGATTTTGCTTTTGAACAAACCACGGCTCTGCAAAATTTAATTTCTGCAGTGAGAGATTATAATACTATATTCAATACTTTAAGCAGGCAGCGGTTCAATTATGAAAAATTTATTTCAGAATATTGGCAAAATGATTCACTCACAAGCCATTTTCATGAATTCATTACTTATGCACTCGATACATTGCACCAGGGAAAAATACTTACACTGCAGGATGATATAGCACAGATCAATCAATATTTTACAGGTAGCAGGGATAAAAATTTGAAAGAAAAAATTCAGCAAAATATCAACAGAGAAATACCGCTGCTGGAACAATTGCTTAAGGAACTCGATAAGCGGAATAACTCTTTTCAAAAAGAATTTTCAAATTAATTTTTCACAAACTTTTCTCATCATAAAACTTAAGCTATGAAAAATAAAACTTGCATTGCCACTGTCGCAGCAATAATATTTATGTCTGTTGGTAATGTTACTTGCAGCAAAGATGGTGGTGATGATTTTTTTATTCCGATACTTGAAAACGCTTGGTTTAATAAAGATAATCCAGATGATATTTTTCAAATTAGTGGTCCTGCGCAAGACAGTGTAAACAGCTCAACATTTACAGGAACAGAAGATTCTGCTTTTGTTGTATCTTACGCTTTTACTGGCTCATTTACAAACCATAACATTCAATTTACTTACGATAATAACAGTGGTGTTAAAAGCGGCAAAACATACAGTGGAACGATCAACGACGCATCAACTGTAATGACACTTCATAACAATGATTTAGGTGACCTTGTTTTGCAGAAGCCATGAATTCTATAAGTTGTGACTTTGCTTTAACTAATTCTCGTAAAATCAGCGATGAAATAAAAAACACCCAACATTTATTGAGTGTTTTGGATCTTTCATAGATTATCTTTAAGTGCTTATTCCACCACAAATATACTCGTGAGACATAGTTTGAGCTCTGCAGTTGTATTACTATATCGTTATGTTTAACTTAACACAATTCCTGTAAGCCTCTTTATTGAAGAGTACTACACAAAAAAAATTAAACTTCACTTACTTTCCTGCACCACATTTCGTATTTCGTGCATAGCTGCCTACCTTTGCCCACCAATTATGAAATCAGGACGATTACAGAGAGATAAGGTAAACATTATTACACTTGGCTGCAGCAAAAACCTCGTTGACAGTGAAGTGCTGAGCGGTCAGCTCCGGGCTAATGAAATTGACGTGGTTCATGAAAACGGCAGGCTGGATCACAATATCGTAGTTGTGAACACCTGTGGCTTTATTGATAAGGCGAAGGAGGAAAGCATCAATACAATCCTTAACCAGGTTGAATTAAAGAAAAAAGGCCGTCTTGATAAAGTGTATGTTACCGGTTGCTTAAGTGAGCGTTATCGAAATGATCTTGAAAACGAAATTCCTGAAGTGGATGCATGGTTTGGAACATTGGAATTGCCATTGATACTAAAACAATTTGATGCTGATTACAAAACTGAATTGCTGGGTGAGCGAATGTTAAGTACTCCAAAACATTATGCATACCTGAAAATTAGTGAGGGTTGCAACCGCACTTGCGCATTTTGCGCCATTCCATTAATGCGTGGTGCACATATAAGCAGGCCAATGGATGATTTGGTGAGAGAAGCCGAAACACTTGTGCAAAAAGGTGTAAAGGAAATTATGCTGATTGCACAAGAGTTAACTTACTACGGACTGGATCTTTATAAAAAAAGAATGCTTGCTGATCTTTTGAAGCGATTGAGTGATGTAAAAGGTTTGGAATGGATCCGTTTGCATTATGCCTATCCCAATAAATTTCCACTGGAAGTGCTGGATGTAATGCGTGAACGTGAAAATATTTGCAACTATCTTGATATGCCTCTGCAACACGCAAGCGACACCATGCTCAAAGCCATGAAGCGTCAAAGTACCAGGATGGAGATGGAAGATTTAATCGCAACTATCCGCGATAAAAATCCAAGTATCTGTTTGCGCACCACATTGATCGCAGGTTTTCCTGGTGAAACAAAGGATGATGTAGAGGAGTTAAAAGATTTTTTAAGAAAGCAAAGATTTGATCGCGTAGGAATTTTCACTTACAGCCATGAAGAAGGCACATCTGGTTATCTTTTACAAGATGATGTTCCTGCTGCTGAAAAGCAAAGACGTGCCGAAGAAATCATGGAAGTGCAGCAGGAGATAAGTTATGAGAAGAACATAGAAAAAGTTGGAAAAGTATTTAAGGTAATTATTGATAAGAAAGAAGCAGGCCGTTATCTTGGCCGTACAGAATTTGACAGTGTGGAAGTAGACAATGAAGTAGTAATTCATTCGCAA
>DATBFI010000361.1:0-2707 GCA_036558585.1 Chitinophagaceae bacterium | reverse complement strand
CATACGTTAAGAACGCTGTTAAAGCGCATGTCCTTCACCGGCAGACCGGACCTGGTTAAATACATTGAACTAAATGCAACAGCTGTTTTTATTGAATATTTCATAATTATTTGTGGCGTTCTCCTTGCCGCCTGAGATATTGTTTGTCAGTTAAGACAAAAATTGGTCAATAGCTTCATCGCATGAAGAAAAATCTTTTCTGTTTTTACTTTTCGTTCCTGCATTATCATGGGTATTGTGTTATGTAGCCACAGAAGAATTTGTTTCCTGTCTCTTTGAGAATCAAGATGACTGCTGTTCACGGTTATTACTATTTGGTTATGCGCTTTCATCATTTTTATTTCATAAGTTATAGAAGCGTCTCAACAGGAATAGGGAGTGTTTTTCAAATGGTTACTACGCTCTTTTATAATTGTGAACTTCTTTTATTTCTCCATCATAAATTCCTATTGTCTTGAGATGGGTTTCATCCTGTATATACACTATGTATACAGGTTGATCGTCAAAATAAACTTCCGCGGCCTTGATAATTGCATAGTCATAATAAACACGTTTTACAACGTCCCTTATTTGACGGGGTAATTTTTTTTCGCCATAAGAACGTATGGTATGGTGCCAAATGCCGTTAAGATTGTAGGCCACCATAGTTTGAACTGAGTCCACAGAAAAACTCGCTATATAGCCATCATTTAATTTAGACCATTCTTCACTTGTTATGCCTTTAAATGATTTTTGAAAATCTTTTACGGCGCGGGGATTAATATCGTTTAAAACATTTCTACTCCTTTGCTCACCTGTCATACTCTCTATTGCAGAAGTTGGCCCGGTAATATCTTTTTCCGACAGACCTGCCGTTACAGATTGTGCATTAGTGTTAAGAATTGATACACCTGCAATAGCAGTTACCAAAAAGGTTTTTAGAAAGTTTTTCATTTTAATCTTCTTAATTTTTAAAAAGGAAAGCAAAGAAAAGAAGGGCTTATTCAAAAATTTTGCAGCAATTACCAATTGGTAGAAATGGATTACCCTATGGTGGGAATAAATTACCCGGGCGTAAGAAGGGGCAGGCAACTTGCTATCATGAAAAAGCAAGATTTTTTTCAACTAATCTTGTATGCGTAGTATTGGTGTTTTTCGAGGAAGGAGAATTAATTTATCCCATAATAATTACAGGCTGATAAGGCTTCATGCCGTATACAGCTTCTGATCAACCGAGAGAGAAAATTATTATTGTTTAATCATCCTGTTGCATCCGGATCTGTATTGCCCGCATTTCCAATGAAACTGATTGCTTTTTTCAGCAGCCGCTTTTTGCTTAAAAGCAGTTTTGCTTTTCGTGAGTGTAATTGGGATACCTGCTGTTATGTTCCAGCTGGAGACAGCGGATTTTAGAGTGGCAGTTGTTATCTTGTTGCCTACAGTAGCAGTTATGGTCCGGGTATCAAGATTTCCAATACCTTTCAGATAATTAATGCCGATAGTGAACATTCGCTGCTTGTTTTTTCCAAACTCAATGCCTGTACCGGCTGTTACTGCCGTACTCCAGTTGCCTGCTTTATAACTGTAATTAGTTTGTGTACCTTCTGCAGAGCTTATAACAGATTCGCTGGAAGGGGATAATGCAAGCCCCAATGAAGGCTGTACGCTCATATACCATCCTTTATTTTTTGTTTTGGTATGATTCATTGCTTTGTCAGAGCTTCTCCCGCAATAGTATTTAAGAGAACCACCACAACCCTTTCTTACAGTACTTGTTTGCGGTTGCGATTTTGCGGAATTAGATGCAGAACCCGATTTGTTAAAGTATATACGTTTTGTACTGAACTGGTATCCTCCTTCAAAACGCAATTTCATATCACCCGGAGAAGCATTATATACTTTCATTCCTGTTTCTAAATCAGAAAAATTATATGAAACCACGGAATGACTTGTGGCGATTCCTGCAAATAGACCGTGCCCCTGCTTAAATGTATAATCAATACGAACGCCGAGATAAGGCGACAATACTTCCCCGGCTGGCAAAAAAGAGGAGAGCCCGTTATATTGAACTGTAGTGCGCGAATTTTCTATACCAGCTTGTGGGAGAAGTGTGAGTTTCTGTGCAGTCGTTGCATAACTCATCGCAACGAATACAATAGCGGTTAACGTTGCTGTTCTCATAAACATAGGTTTTTAGCTATTGTAAGTTAATTCAATTTAGAGCGGGAAACAATTAAATTATACGTATGGAACTGCTTTTGACAGCCCGGAGCAAGGCTTTCAGATTCGATATGCATTTACCAAAACTGCATTTCCAAAATACTGCAGCTATGAGGTGTTTAAGACTTTATTATTTTTATACAAATCTTTTTAATCCTCAAAATGAGCCTTCTGCATGTTATTACTTATCTGGGCACTTTTGTATTCGCATTAACAGGCGCTTTAAAGGCAAGAGAGCATCACATGGACATTTTTGGTGCGACAGTACTTGCTTTTGCAACTGCCTATGGTGGGGGAACAATCCGCGATCTGCTTATCGGTATCAGGCCGGTGAACTGGATAAATGATTACATTGCTTTATCTCTTGTTGTAAGTGCAGTAATATTTGTGTCCGTATTAAACAGGAGAATTATTAAATTCAAGCAAACCATTTTTATAACTGATGCAATTGGTCTTGGCATGTTCACCACCGCAGGCATCGAAGTAAGTTTATTACATAATTTAAACG
>DATBFI010000360.1:0-5259 GCA_036558585.1 Chitinophagaceae bacterium | reverse complement strand
AGTATATTTAATACCGAATGCTAATTTTGATAAGAAGACTTTTATCATGCGGTTACTACTATTTATATCAGGAATTTTTTGTTGCACAGTGTTTTGCGGTTGCAATCAAAAATATTCCAGGGCTGAATATGCGCTGGATGCAGGCAGGGAATTTATTGATGGCTGCCTAAAAGGTGATTTTGATAAGGCGGCTTACTATATGTTGGACGATACTCAAAATAAAAAACTTCTTTTGGAACAAAAAAGAAACTATGATGGAAAGAGCAAGCAGGAAAAACAGGAATATAGCCAGGCATCTATAATTATTAATGAAGATGCTACGATAGATGATTCAACACATATAATTAATTACCAAAATTCTTACGACAAGATCGGCCGGAAGGTAAAAGTGATCCTGCATAATAATGTGTGGCTTGTCGATTTCAAATATACATTCAACGGGAATCTTTGAATTACCATATTCATGAATAGCACTTTAAGAACAATCCTGATAATCTTTGCAGGTAGCGGTATTGGCGGAGTAGCAAGGTATGGTATGCAAATATGGGTTTTCAGGATATATCCTTTTACTTTTCCGCTGGGTACATTTATTGTTAATACAATTGGTTGTTTCCTGATCGGTTTATTTTATGCATTAAGTGAAAAGGGTGGCCTGCTCTCACCGGAGTGGAGACTGGCATTAACAACGGGTCTTTGCGGCGGCTTTACCACTTTCTCAACATTTGCCTATGAGAACATGAACCTGCTGCGAACCGGGGATTATCTCTATTTCGGTTTATATGCTGCAGGCAGCGTTGTATTAGGAATTGCAGCAGTATACATTGGCGTATTCACTATTAAATACCTGTAAACAAAACTAATTATGCAACTAGAGGGACAGGCAACATTGCTGCGCATATTTGTGGGAGAGGCAGACAGGATAGATCATAAACCGGTATATGAAATAATTATAAAAGCTGCACGTGATCATTCTATTGCAGGTGCAACCGTATTGCGGGGCATTATGTCCTATGGCGCCAGTACTGTTATTCACACTGCACAACTTATTGAGATCTCACAAGACCTGCCCATTGTTATAGAAATTGTTGATACTGAAGAAAAAATCAATGCGTTCATCCCTATTATTAATGATATTTTTGAAAAAAGCAAACGGGGCGGATTGGTCACAACAGAAAAAATGAATGTTATTTTTTACCAGCCAAACAAGTAATATTTTGTAATGTACTTTTGCCATAACCTAAAACATGCAATAGATTATGATGACGGTTTTACATCCCTGGCATGGAGTGCATTACGGCGATCATGCACCCCGAACTGTAAACGCGATAATTGAGATCCCGCAAGGCTCAAGGTGTAAATACGAAATTGATAAGCCATCAGGATTATTAAAACTGGACAGGGTAATTTATTCTTCATTTTACTATCCATGTAATTATGGTTTTATTCCAAGAACTTATGGGGACGATAAGGACCCGCTTGATATTCTTGTACTAACGTCGTTACCTGTTACACCGCTTACATTAATGGAAGCTAAAGTTATTGGTGTAATGCAGATGGTAGACAGCGGTGATGCAGATGATAAAATAATTGCTGTTGCGGCGAATGACCCGGGTATAAATCATTACAACAACATTGAAGAATTGCCTAAGCATTTTTTTGATGAGCTTCGCCATTTCTTTGAGGAATATAAAACGCTTGAAAATAAAGCAGTAAGTGTGAACGAGTTTGGAGATAAAGCGAAAGCTTTGGAAATCGTGGAGGATGCAATAAAGTTATACAAAGAAACTTTTAAATAGTTTGGTTCATAATTTTTCAAATAACGCGGCACTTATATTACAATCACCATTATTTTTGCACAAAATCTTTTCACATGGAAGCCAAAAAATCAAGAACAAAATATTGGATCTATTTCTTTATCTGGTTTGCGATTATCATCTTCATGTTAGCAACTCCAAGTGTAAGACAGTTTTTCTGGGTAGCATTACCCGGCGTTTGTACTTATTTTGCCCTGGCTATGGATATTATGTAAAAGGAATTTTACGACTATACTTTCAGGAGAAGAATCCTCTTCCCCAAATTTTAAAAATCAATGCCGTTCCATTTTTTCTTGGTGTGACTGTATTTGTAGAAATCGAATTGGTACAATTTGCCCGGGCGATGTGGCACATCATCTTCAAACTCACCTGTGTCAATAAGAAAATCCATCGCAAAGAATTTTTTTCTGAAATTCCGTCGATCCATTTTTACATCAAGAATGGCTTCATATAAATTCTGCAATTCCCGCAGAGAAAATTTTTCAGGCAACAGGTTAAAACCGAGCGGATGTTCCTGTATCCGCTTTTGAAGCCAGGTATAGCACTCATCTAAAATTTCTTTATGATCAAAAGCCATTTCTTTAATTTTTTTTACGCTATGCCAGTGCAACTCATTATCCATTTTTCGTAACTGGTGATGCTCAATGTTCAACAAGGAGCAATATGCGACCGTGAGAACCCTGCCACCGGGATGCCTGTCAGGCCGGCTAAATGTCTTCACCTGTTCAAGATAAACATCATCCATACCCGTTCTTTCCCGTAAAACCCTGTAAGCAGCATCATCAAGCATTTCGTTATCCGCAGCAAAGTCTCCAAGTAATGACCATTTATCTTTGAATATTTCGATATCACTGCGGATAAGCAACACCTTTAATTCATTTTCATCAAAACCAAATATAACACAGTCAACGGTAATGGGAACACGCGGGTAAGATTCAACAAGCTTTTTTACATCTTTAATCAATCCGCTGTTTTTGAGACCATGTTCAGCGGCTAAAGAAGATTCTTTTTTCATTAGGGCAAACATTTCATTTCACATCTAAATTAAAAAATTAATTGATTGTGTAAAATCGACACTTTAAATATTTGAACAAATTATAAAAAGGTTTCTCATTTAACTTTACCGCTGCAATCATTCCCGCATTATGTATACACCAGAAATGACAAAAAAGCTTCAGGAACAAACAAATCTTTGTCTGAAAAATGCAAGTTTTAAACAAAAAGAAATAGAACTTTTGCGCAATGTGCTTCGCTTTCATGAATACAGGTATTATGTATTGGATGATCCTTTAATCGCCGACGCCGAGTATGATACACTTTACAAACAATTGCTGCAACTTGAGAAGGAGCACCCTGAATTAATTACCCCTGATTCCCCAACCCAGCGCGTTGGTAGTACTTTAAACCAGGCATTTCCTGCAGTTCAGCATCTTGTTCCCATGCTAAGTCTCGACAATAGTTATAATGCTGATGACCTGTTTGATTTTGACCGTAAGGCAAGAGAGCTTACCGGCCTTGATGTAATTGAATATTGTGTAGAGCCAAAGTTTGACGGGGCCAGTATTTCATTGATATATGAAAATGATCGGTTAGTCCGGGGTGCCACACGTGGTGACGGTGTGGAAGGTGAGGATATAACCACCAATATTAAGCAGGTTAGATCGATTCCATTGTCAGCTCCTTTTTCAAAATATGGGATTCTCCAGACAGAGATCCGCGGAGAGGTGCTCATGAGCAAAGCATCATTTAAAAAATATAATGATGCGCTGGCAGAACAAGGCCTCGGTGCATTGGCCAATCCCCGTAATGCCGCCAGCGGAAGCCTGCGCATAAAAGATCCCCGGATTGTTGCAAAGCGCAGCCTGGAAGCATTTCTTTACCATATCAGTTTTTATACTACTACCAGTGGCATACAGTTCTCAGTAGAAGGCGAAATGGGTAATCATCCTGCACACATAAAAAAAGATCTTTTAAGTACGCACAGCGGCTCGCTGGAATTATTATGGGAGTGCGGTTTTCGCTCACCTCACAGGGAAAGGATGGTTTTAAATGGAATTGACGAAGTAATTAAACATGTACATGACTTTGAGGAAATGCGTGATACATTGCCTTACGAAATCGATGGCATGGTAATAAAAGTAAATGATATCGCTTTGCAGGACAAGATGGGTATGACCACGCACCATCCGCGGTGGGCTATGGCTTTTAAATTCAAAGCAAGACAGGCAACCACTCAATTGAAAGCGGTAGAATTTAATGTAGGCAGAACAGGCGCTGTAACACCTGTTGCCAAGTTAAATCCGGTGCATATAGCGGGAGTAACGGTATCAAGTATTTCCATGCACAATGAAGATTATATAAAAGAAAAAGATTTAAAGATCGGGGACCACGTTTTAATTGAAAGAGCCGGGGATGTGATTCCGCAGATCGTAAAATCTTTAACCGAATTAAGAGATGGAAGTGAGAAAAAAATCCTGTTTCCCAAGCGTTGTCCTGTTTGTAATAGTGAATTGTATAAAGAAACAGGCGAAGCAGTGTGGCGTTGTATCAACATTGAATGTCGTGCACAGGTGGTAGAGCGCATCATTCATTTTGTAAGCAAGGATGCGATGGATATAAAAACTTTTGGTGCAGCAAACGTGATCAAGTTTTATGAGTTAGGTTTACTGAAAGATATTCCGGGTATTTATACTTTAGATTTTGAAGCTATTGGTAAGCTGGAAGGTTTTGGGAAAAAGTCTGTTGAAAATTTGCAGAACGCAATAGAAGCATCCAAACATCAGCCTTTGCACCGGCTAGTATATGCACTCGGTATTAGGTATGTTGGTGAAACCACTGCAAAGACATTGGCAAATGCTGTGCAGGATCTTATGGATTTTACAAAAATGAACGAAGAAGATTTGCAGCAACTGGAAGATATTGGTGTGAAGGTAGCGCAAAGCGTTCACAAATTTTTTCACAATGAGCAGAACTTAAAAATGCTGCAGCAGCTGAAAGAGCTTAGCCTGCAATTTAAAAACATAAAAAAACAAACGGTTGATGCAAATACTTTAAACGGGCAAACTTTTTTATTTACGGGCACTTTAAATAAACTAAAACGTGATGATGCAGAGGCTTTGGTAGAAAAGCATGGCGGCAAAATTGTGGGTAGTGTCAGCAGTAAATTAGATTACCTGGTGGTTGGTGAAGATGCGGGAAGCAAATTAGAAAAAGCAAAAAAAATAAATACGGTAAAGATTATAAGTGAAGATCAGTTTCTTTTACTGATTGGGTAATATTATTCTCTCACTAATTTTATTTTGAATCATAATTATCAAAAAGACATTGTTTCTTTGTACCCTCAAGAATAAGGCGTTGAAGTGTCCGCCTGAGACGGAACGAAAGCTTAATGTTTTTCAAAGCCTGGTTTATAAAAATTCCTATCAACTAACTAATTAACTACTAT
>DATBFI010000359.1:0-4688 GCA_036558585.1 Chitinophagaceae bacterium | reverse complement strand
ATGATATAAATGTAAGCATTCATACGACCAAGCTTGGACCTAAGTTTGGAGACGTGTGCTGCAGGTTTGTTGGTACGAAGGGCACTGCCGAAGCGCATTACAGCGGAGGCGTATTTATTACGGGCGACAATAAATGGGATTCTGGAATTGCAAAACAAGAAAGTGCACTTACTCCCCAGCAACAGGCTTCGGGTGTTTTTCTATCATCGCTTCATGATGCAGATGCAAATAAAGAGCAGGCTTTTATCAATAGCATTGAGACCGGGAATTATTTGAATGAAACACGTTCAGGCGCTGAATCAACACTCACTGCGATCCTTGGAAGAGAATCTGCAACAGCGCGAAAGGAAATGACATGGGATGAGGTTTATTTTTCCAATGAAAGGTTAGATCCAAAGTTGAATTGGGCTCAATTTGAATAAACTTAAACTCCTGGTACAACATCCATTTGGAGTTTGCTTAATTCTATAAATTTAAAATTTTGGAGGTGCGCCGTCGCCATTCCTGTTATGAAAGAATGCAGGCATATTTTTTTGCGGGCCTGCAAAGTTCCGCAGGTTGTAGGTGAATGTGAGCAACGCGTAACGCGTCAGCACTTTTGTTTGCACATCCTGTATATAATTTTCCGCTACATTACGTGTGACACTAACATTTTGGTTGAGAAGATCAAATATGCTCAATCTTAACTCTCCCTGTTTCTTTTTAAAAAATTGTTTTGCAATAGCGGCATTCAGTAAGGGAACAGATGTATTGAAACCGGGAGAACGACCGGCATATGCAGTATAATTAAAACCTGTTTCGACTATCCACCCACTCTTTGTGTAAAAAGTAATATCAGTATTCAATACCTGTGAAAAATAATTTTCATTCTGGTCTGGCTGCACTGAATATCTTGTAATGTTATAGGTGGGTGTTACAGAAAAGCTCATATCAAAATTATTCTTCAGGTTCGTTGTCCATTTAATTGTTTCGCCAATCGTGTAATTCGTTGTAAAATTTGTTACATGATTGATGAGATTCACTGATCTGTTATTCGTCAAATTAGTCGTGAAGTTCAGGTTCGATTTTGGTTTCTTTAATTGAAAACCGTAATTGAAAAATGCAGAAAGATTATATGCGCCATTAAGGTTTACAGGAATAATGGTATCTGCTCCTGTTTCGGCATTAGTTGTAACTGCATTTGCAATATTGTTTTGTACAAAGCTTGCATTAATTGTTGCAAAAATGTTTCGGAAATGCGTCCTGTCAAAGGAAACGAACAACATCCTGAAAGAATTGGTAAAAGATTGTTTCAGCGTTGGGTTGCCGATCTGCACATTTAACGGATCGCTGTTATTAATCACCGGTTGCAGTTGCTGCACACCGGGCTGCGTAGTTCTTCCGCTATAATTAAAGCGCAGGTTAGCGGTGTTTGAAAATCGATACATAAAATTAGCCGTTGGGTACAGGTTAATATAATGTTGAGTAAGCGTGATATCTTTTGTTGCATTGATACTTGTAAGGTCACCAAATTGCAGGCCGCTTCCAAAACTTAAATTCAATTTACTTTTTTTAAAAAGATAGTTAAGCGTTAACCTGTTCGAATGATAAGTATTGTTGTAAGAATTAGTAAGCAGCGAATCGATTGAAGAAAACTTTTGTGTTGCACTGTCGAAGTTGTAAGTAATTTTCTCAGCGTAATTTTTATTGTACGAGTAATTATAGTTGAATTCGATGATTGAATATTTACCTGCAGGCTCTGTGTACGACAACGTGGTAGTTAGACTGTGACCAGTTGCTTTACTATCATACTGCTGGTTGATATTATGGATTGAATCATCGCCATCAAGAAAATAATTGCTCCTTGAAATGTTATTGCCGTTGCCATTGTTCGAATTACCACCTGTATTTACATCAAAAGAGAACGTCCTTCCTTTTGTACGAAAGCGATGGCGGAAAAGCATATCAATGTTCCCGTTATAACCATCATTTTGTTTATTTGATGAAGCAACAGAATTATTAAGTGGTGTTGCATCTCCTTTTGTGGTCGCTGTTGTTGACTGAGATAATGAATTTGTTTGCTGGTAACTTGCATTGGGACGAAGAATGACGGAATTAGACGAATCAAATTGTGATTCGATATTGAAATTAAAACGTTGGTTAATGCTTCTGCCTTGTGAAAGCATATCCTGGTCATCGAAAATAGAGGAATCTCCCGGAATTAAATTTTCGGTTGCTGTTTTTTGTTCCTGTGTTGTAAGCAGGTTATTATAAAAATAGCTGCCATAGACATCTGTTTTTTTACTCCATGCATCCCTGTAATTTAAACCTGCGGCGAGTGTCTGAGTAATACCGTTGTTATTGGTTGTAAACCCTGTATTTGCCTGCTGAGATGATTGCATTCCTTTTGAGCCTGCAAAATTTCCCCCGCTAGAACCGCTACCTCTTCCGCCGTTGCCATTACGATTTGTACCAAGAATATCCTGTACAGTAAAATTTTGCTTATTGGTATTGTTTGCCTGTCCAATAAAAGATATCTGCTGATCATCATTAAAGCGATTGATGTTGGCTGCTTCGTCATACAAACCTTCATTGCCAATGCCTGCCACTGCTTTACCAAAATATCCATGCTCCGCATTTTTCTTTGTGACAATATTGATCGTTTTTACGCGATTGCCATCATCAAAACCGGTAAAAGCGCTTTGATCGCTTAGCGCATCATACACCTGGATCTTATCCACTATATCAGGAGGAAGATTTTGTGTAGCCATTTTGGGATCATCACCAAAAAAACGTTTGCCGTTTACAAGCACTCTTTGAACAGTTTCGCCCTGGGCTTTAATATTGCCACTCTTATCAACATCTACTCCAGGTAATTTATTTAAAAGATCACCGACAGTTGCATTGGGTTTTGTTGTAAACATGCCTGCATTGTATTCTACCGTATCCTTTTTTATAAGAATCGGTACTGCCTGCACTGTTACATTACCAAGATCATTTGAACGTAACTGCATATAAATTGTTCCTGCATCAAGCGTAGCGCTGTCTTTAGTTACCTGGAAGAGTTTGTATCTTGTTTCATAGCCGCTGAAAACAATTTGTAAAATATACTTCCCGAAAGGAATATTTTTAAGCGTGAATAAACCTTTATCATCCGTTAATCCATACATTACCAGCGAAGAATCTTTTGAATTGAGTATGCTGATGGTTGCCTGCTTTAATACCTGGTGCACGGCAGTATCGGCAAGACGACCTTTTAAAGAACCATGTGCTTCATTCTGAGCATACAGTTCCCGGACATGCAATAAAAAGACTGCTGCAATAAAAGAATATTTGAGGTTCATGACTATTCTTTAAAATGCCGTGCAGGATTTATTATCCAAGCTATAAATAAGAAACTATTGTTTTGCACAATTGCGACCAATTGCCCGAAATAAGAGATGAAATATTTCCAATTGCTATAAAACATTAAGTAAGGATGCTTCTTCTGACCTTAAATAAAATGATGCAAATTGCAACAGTCGCTCATGCAAACCTGCTATGTATAAGAAAAATCTTTGAACTATTAAATTTAGTTTTAAATCAAAAAAAATGTATTTTTAGTAACGCACTTTCAGGTATATGAACATAACGGGGGACAGATGTGTTTTGCAATTCAATAAATCCCCTGAATAAAAAGAGCTAATCAAAAGCAACCAAATTAAACGGGAAGAATCCGGCTGAACAAAAGTATCATTAGTACCCATTCCTCTTGCATAAGACGAATTAAACAACACTTGAAAATGGAAAATTTAATTCAACCCATTTTATCAAAAGAACCTGAATACGGGCATGAGAAAAGTGATGTGCTATCTTTTTCTGAATTTCTCAGTTTACTTGAGGAAGAGGAAAATTATTTTCAGGATAAACAGACCGGCACAAGCTTAATGATCACCAGACTAAGAAAAATATTTTACGACAAGTGGGGGTGGAATACGCAATTGATAAGGAAAGCGGCTTATATCAAATGCCGCTACAAAGTAAAAATAGTTACACAGTTACCCGATGATAAACCGGAAAGAGGAGTTAAAAAAGTAAAGCACTACAAGGATAATAAGTATCAACCTAAATACAGGTTGGTTACATACCGGAAGAACGACAGGGTATTTAAAAATTCACGTGCCGGTCAGGTCCCCGAAATTTATAAGAATGATCACCAGGATATTTTCTTACCCGAAGGATATCAATGTGATCTTGCACATACACTTGCCGGCCTGGATGCATTCAATAATTTCCAGGTAGTAAGCCCGCTCCCTCCTTTTCTTTTCTTTCTTCATAAACTATTTCCCCATGCCGACTCAAATGTAGAGGTCACAACATGGCTGGGCGATATAGCAACAACAGCAGCTGATTTCCTATTTGAATACCTGAGTAAAAATAAAACTCCTTTAAGTGAAACAACAGAACAAAAGTACATAGACATTAATGCAAGCGCATCGGATATGCTGGGAGATATTGATGCGTATGTTATAAATTATCTTTATAAAGACTACGTCTCCTCAAAAGGCAAGAGACTAACCGAGATCCTTGAAGAATACTACAATAAATGCAGCACCGATCCTTCATATCAAAAACAGCGATTCAAAATATTTTGTAAAGAGATTGGACTTCACCTGAATGAAAAGGAAAATAATTTTTCCAATGAAGAGCAATGGTTAAAAAAATATACT
>DATBFI010000358.1:0-7124 GCA_036558585.1 Chitinophagaceae bacterium | reverse complement strand
GCGGAAGCAAAAGCTTTGCATTTACACACAGCAAATGAAGTTTTTGCTGACAGGACTTACCAGGATAATGGTACACTTACACCACGTTCGCAGGCAAATGCTTTGATTGAGGATGAGAATGCTTCAGTTCAGCAGGTGTTGCAAATGACCACGCAAAGAACAGTTACCTCTGTTAATAATAAAACTATTCCCATTATTGCAGAAACAATTTGCATTCATGGTGATGGTGAACATGCAATTGAGTTTGCACAATTGATCCATCAAAATCTTAAACAAAATAATATTGCCATCAAAACGTATTAAATTTTGACAGGTATTATTTTTTTTAATTAAGACATTCAAAATTAGGTGCATTCTGCTATTTGATCCTGTTTCAGCAATTCTTTCAAATATTATTTTCGTCAGTTTTTATTCTTCTGATATGAGTATTGTAGCATAATGAAGCAGGATCACACCTGATTTAAAAACTTCTGTATTCAATAATTCCAGGGATGATTTATTTTTTGACTTCCTGAACAATGATCTGCCTTTTCCTAAAATGATTGGATGCATCCAAAGCTGGTATTCATCAATGAGACCAAATTGCGTTAATGCTGATACAAGTTTTACGCTTCCATAAACGATAATGTTTTTATTTTCTTTTTCACCGGATTGCTTCAGCTTTTTGATCTCATCTTTAAAATTCCCTTTTATCAGTGTCGAATTATTCCATTCGGCTTTTTGAAGCGTATTTGAATACACAACTTTACGATGTTTGTTCATCATACACGCAAACGGAATATCATCTCTCGGGCAAGAGGTATCTGTTTCTTTTCCCGGCCAATATTTTGCCATCGCCTCATAAGTGATTCGTCCTAATAAAATGGTATCTGTGTTGAGTAATTCCTTTCCTAATCTTTCCCCTATATCCGGTGCCCATTTATCGAAATGCCAGTCTAACTCACAGTTGGGCCCGGATATGTAGCCATCCAGTGTAACGTTCATCGACACTATCACTTTTCTCATCCTTTTAGTTTAAACAGTTTAAGATCACTGCTTGAAACAACTTTACTTTAATTACCAGAACCAAAAATATTCTTGTTAATTATTTAATACAAGGCGAGAAACGACTTAGAGAAGGTTGTTTGCGACTTTGTGGTTTCTTATCTTTATCGCACTGATCGCAAAACCAGTCGTATGAAACATGTATCTATTCTCGTTCTTCATGATGCAGTAATGGCAAGTATTGTTGATGCCCGCACCATGTTTGCAGGAGTGAATGAATTTTTGGAGACGGAAGGAAAATCGCCGCAATTCAAGCTTCAGTTTGTAGGCCTCACCAAGCAGGTAAAATTATATAATGGTGTATTTAGTGTGCACCCGGATGCATTTGTATATGATGTAAAAAAGACCGATCTCATAATCGTTCCTGCAATTGGCGGAGATTATAAAGCCACTCTCAAAAAGAACAAAGATTTCATTTCCTGGATAGTGCACCAATATAAAAAAGGCGCAGAGGTTGCAAGCTTATGCTCAGGTGCTTTTATGCTTGCATCTACTGGGTTACTAAATGGCAAAGAATGCTCCAGTCACTGGATCTCTGCAAATCTCTTTCGTGAAATGTTTCCCGAAGTAACGCTTGTTGACGGTCGTATTGTTACAGAGCAACAGGGTCTTTATTCAAGCGGCGGCGCTTCTTCTTACTGGAACCTGTTATTGCACCTGGTAGAAAAATATGCAGGACGTGAAATGGCTATCAGGGCATCCAAGGTTTTTGCTTTGGAGATAGACAGGAAAAGCCAGTCGCCTTTTATCATGTTCAACGGCCAAAAGAAACACGAAGATGAACGCATTAAGCAGGCGCAGGAATTTATTGAGCAAAATATAGCGGATAAAATATCTGTGGAAGATTTGTCTTTAAAATTTGCTATTGGAAGAAGACATTTTGAAAGACGTTTTAAGAAGGCCACTAATAACACGCCTCTTGAGTATATCCAGCGCGTAAGAATTGAAGCTGCAAAAAAGAAATTCGAAAGCAGCAGTATGAATGTGAATGAAGTGATGTATGACGTAGGTTATTCTGATATAAAAGCCTTCCGGACCGTATTTAAAAAAATTACGGGGCTTTCTCCAATCGATTACAGGAATAAGTATAATAAAGAGGCAGCAGTGATGCAGGAAGAGTGATGCAGAAATTTTTTTTATGAGACAATGGCCTTTTTGAAATCCGTACAAATAAAATTTCTTTTTTTCCTACAAATCATAAATACTGCTTCAGCCATTTTTTTGCTTCTTTATCGTCTGTAAAATTTTTCATCGGGATTGGCGGTGGTTTTAACCTGAACAAAAAGTTCATGATGAATTTCGCAAGTCCTGGTTTTGATATCATCGCCATGGCAGTATAAACATTTGGCAATTCTCTTGTTACAAATTTTCTTGTCTCTTTGTCCGGCACAGGCGAGCTGCTCAAATAAATCAATAAAGGAACTTTCTTGTTATTGGTAATGCTCCTCACCAATGCAATATTTGCCGTTATATTGGCCACTGTTCGCCGGGGACTTTTGGAAAGCGAAATCAATATACCATCATCATCAAGCCAGTAGGTTGCAATTTCTCCTTCAAAAATTTCCCTGTCTTTGGGTGGTAACATTTTGTATATGTTATTGCTTTGATGTTGATGTAGAATAATTAGTCGGCCTCTATGGCTTCAGCTACCCGAACATAATAGCCATTAATGTCAATAAAGGCAAATTCGCGTAACCCGTATGGATGGGTTTTTAGTGCATCTGCAATTTCAATATCTCTTTCTTTCAATTCTGAATATACTTCGTCAATATTATCAACGAACCACATTAAAGGCAACCTGTTTTTGTCGTTATTGATCGTCTCTGCAAATTCCTGGTTCTCTCCAAAAACTAGGCGCATATCGTCTCTCCTGATACCTCCATCTTTAAAGTCTCCGTCTTTGTTTGCCCATGTCCACTCGTCATAAAATCCAAGCGTATCACGATAAAAGTCCAGTGTCTGTTGTAAATTTTTTACCGGGAGATGTGAGTTGCTCCGGATAAACTTTTTCGTTTTCATATCACTTATTTTTAGTGTTGATTGTATGAATGTAAAGTTCGAAAATAAAATTCTGGAAAACAGATATCCATTTAATAAAGCAAAAATGAAGAAGAGATTCAAGCGCTATGTCAAACATGCACTCATTACTTAAACAACTTCTTTCAACAGAGGCGACCTCGCATCATCTCTCTTACAAGTTAAGAATCGAATACTGATGGCAGATAAATTATCTTTAAATAATTTAAAACATATGATGAACAATTCCGACCATAGCAGGCGAGGCTTTTTAAAAAGATCTGCTATTGGGACCGCAATGCTGGCCACTGAAAATTTTTTGAAGGTTGCTGCAAGAGATTTTCCTCTTGTTGACCAATCGGAGAATGCACCCTGGTACAACAAAATTACACGCTGGGGGCAGGTAAATATAACTGAAAAAGATCCGGGACGGTATGATATTTCATGGTGGCGCAAATACTGGAAGCAAACACATACTGAAGGAGTAATTATAAATGCCGGAGGTATTGTTGCCTATTATCCTACCCGTATACCATTGCATCGAAAAGCAGAATATCTTGGTGACAGCGATCTATTTGGTGAACTATGCCATGCGGCACATGAAGATGGGATCGCCGTATTTGCGCGTATGGACTCTAACAGGGCCCATGAAGAATTTTTTAACGCGCATCCCGGCTGGTTTGCAACAAACGCAAAAGGGAAACCATACAGAGCCGGAGAGCTCTATATTACATGCATCAACAGTCCATATTATGAGGAGCATATTCCTGCTATACTAACAGAGATAGCTCAAATGTATAAGCCTGAAGGGTTTACCGATAACAGCTGGAGTGGTTTAGGTCGCGAGTCCATATGTTACTGTGAATACTGCAGAAATAGTTTTCGTGAAAAAACAGGAAAGGAAATTCCTCTAGAAAAAAATTGGGATGACAGGGTGTATAAGCAATGGATAAGATGGAACTATGATCGTCGTCTTGAGATTTGGGACCTGAACAATAAAACTACAAAGGCCGCCGGGGGACCTGATTGTATCTGGTCGGGAATGAACAGCGGCTCTGTCAGTGGTCAGAGCAGAAGTTTTCGCGATTATAAAGAGATCGCAAAAAAGGCTGACATTATTATGCTGGATCACCAGTCACGAACAGATACAGGTGGGTTTCAGCAAAATAGTGAAACAGGAAAATTGATACATGGGCTTTTGGGATGGGAGAAGCTGGTGCCTGAAAGCATGGCAATGTACCAGGCACATAAACCATGGTTTAGATTAGCCAGCAAGCCGGAGCCGGAAGCGAGAATGTGGATGATTGAGGGAATAGCCGGAGGAATTCAGCCGTGGTGGCATATGGTAGGTGCTTATCATGAAGACAGGCGGATGTACCATTCTCCCTTGCGTATTTTGCAATGGCATAAAGCAAATGAAGAGTACTTACTAAATCGTGTTCCGATAGCAAGTGCAGGCGTAGTTTGGTCACAGGAAAATACAGATTTTTATGGGAGGGACAATGCAACTGAACTTGTCGACTTGCCCTGGAGAGGAATGATCCAGGCTCTTGTTCGTGCACGTATTCCATACCTTCCTGTACACGCAGATCACATTGATCGTGATGGAGCGCAACTATCTGTACTGGTGTTGCCAAATTTAGCGGTTATCAGTGATCAGCAAGTTGCCGCTATTCACCGTTTTGTAGAAAAAGGCGGCAGTTTGATTGCAACAGGCGAATCAAGTTTATATAATGAATGGGGAGAGATTCGCCCGGATTTTGCCCTTGCTGATCTTTTTGGCGTCCACATTACAAACAAGCGGGAGTCGAAACCGGAGCCTGTTGAAAAACTTGCCGGGGAAGCCTATCATACTTACCTGCGTCTTGATCCCGAGGTTCGCTCTCTTTTGGATGGACCGCATATTGCAAATGAACCTCCTGCTGATGGTAAACGCCATCCCATTCTTAAAGGATTTGAAGAAACAGATACTATTCCCTTTGGCGGATTGCTTCAACCTCTTCAAACAGATCCCCGTGCCGAAGTGCTGATGACCTATATTCCTCAATTCCCTGTTTATCCACCCGAAAAGGCTTACATGCACGAACCCAAAACAAATATCCCTGGCATTATCGTTAACACCACTCCGCAAGGAGGCAGAGTTATCTTTTTGCCTGCAGACATCGACAGGCAATTTGCGGCGGGCAATTTGCCTGATCATGGAAACCTTCTTAAAAATATTGTACTGTGGGCATCAAAGGATGGTCTGCCTGTATCCGTGCAGGGAGCGGGGCTTGTAGACGTTCACCTGTATGAGCAAAAAGGAAGGATGGTTTTACACCTGGTTAATTTGACCAATGAAAACACATGGAAACAACCTCTTGATGAATTCATTTCCATTGGGCCATTACAGGTTAAAGTAAAGCTGAAGCCCAATCTTATGGGTAATCTGCAAACATTGGTCTCAAACCAAAAATTAACTGCAAATGTTTCTGAAGATCATACATCATTTGAACTTAAATCAATATTGGACCACGAAGTTATAGTTATCTCATAGTGTTAATTTTAGCGACAGAATTTGAAAAGACCAGATAAAATGTAAATTGCAGAAAAGTAAATCTATATGCGCTGGCTTGTTGCGCTTTCTCTCGTGCTTTCTACTTTCATTTCTTGTTCAAAAGATGATGAAATGTCTTCACCGCCTCCTGTGGTGATTCCTGACAGAATTAATGGTTTTATAACTGAATTCACTGTAACCCCAATAGATATTAACACGCCGGATAAGGGTACTTTTTTTATTTCAGCCAACAATACAATTTACAAGGTTGATTTTAATGCTGTTGCTAAGTCTGAATCTAATGCCATCTTAATATTTGACTCCGATACTATATTAACTGACAGGAGCCGGGAATTTACAAATCTTGGAAAAGATGCAGTGGCTTACAATCCTGTTGCAGCCAATGAGGTACTTGTAGAGCTTAATGACGGACGAAAAATAGATGGTTTGTTTGATTCTTATACAAGTTTTGGCGGTGTTTTTGGCGAAGACTTAATAAGCCAATGGCGTGATCCTAACGATCCTGCAAAGCCTACCCAAAAAGCAAAAGATGATATAATTAACCTGGTACATCGATATGGTGATAAAGATGGGCCGGGTCCCACTACTGAGCCCCAATATTTATTTGTAACAATTACCAAACGATAAAACACTCCATCAGAGCTTCCTTTTCTGTAACTACCATTTGTAGTATTACTTTCCGGTTATTAAGCTTATTTTTTCATTCATTGTGCAGCATGTAAAGAACACTTAAACAAAAATCACACTCTCCGCTTGGTTCTGACCTCATTATAAAAAAGGAAATTAATTTTCATAAATGAATAAATATTCATTTATATTTGCAGCGTGAAAGTCAAAGATGAAAATAAAATAAATGATATTTATACAGCTACATTAAAATTAGTAAGGGCTAATGGTCTTGCCGGCATAACAATGCAATCGGTAGCAAAAGAGGCTGGAATTGCAACCGGTACACTTTATATCTACTTTGAAAATAAAGAAATGCTTATCATTCGTTTATTCGATGCGTGTGTTAAAAACTCTGCAAGCGACTTTTTTAAGAGTTATGATCCTGGTTCGCCATTTAAAGTTGGCTTCAGAGTAATCTGGTCAAATATAGTCCAGCACAGGATCTCCAGGTTTGACGAAAGTATACTTATTGAACAATGCTTTCATTCTCCGTTTATTGATGAGGATACAAAGACAACCCTCAAGAAAATGTTTGAACCTTTGGTGCAGTTACTGGACAGGGGAAAGAATGAGCACCTGATCAAGAATATGGATACCTTTTGGCTGCTCACATTTATGATAGGAACTATTAATGAGATAGCCAAAAGAGTTACTTATTTTAATAAAAAACTGACAAAGGAAATCCTCGATGCAAACTTTCAATTATGCTGGGATGGAATAAAGGCATAATTTTTCTTCTCTAAACATGAATTAATATTCATTTATAAAACAGTTCAAGCAGATTAATTATGAAGAGAAACAGGCATACATTTTTGAGAGCGGCATTAATGCCATTCTT
>DATBFI010000357.1:0-4615 GCA_036558585.1 Chitinophagaceae bacterium | reverse complement strand
TTATCCGTCAGCCGATTAATTGCAAAATTATCTTCTGACCATCGCAGGTACGTTTTTGAAAGATCTACAGAACTAACAGAAGCAGCTCCGCCGGCTGCGGCATAAACAGAAAATGAACCGGTATAAGAAAATAAATTTAGTACTCGTTTATCCTTTGCGTCTTCTCTTACCCGTTGCCTGGTAATGCGATGATCGAGAAATAAACCTGTGTCTAAATAATCAGTAAGATTTACAAGAAATTTTAATCCATTTTCTTCCACAGTAAAAAACTCTTTTTCTTCGCTTAGCTTTTGGTATTGTCCTTGTCTTCCGGGTTTCCTGTTGCGCTGGCGTGAATATATTTTATCAACAGGAATGGATAAAATGGTACCGATAACATCTTTGCATTGCTGCAGCCATTCTGCGTGCTCTTCTTCACTCATAACATGACGACGCAGGTATTCAGCCAGGTAAATTTTGTCTTCATACAATTCAATACAAAAGGGAAATTCCGGCAGGTCATGATCATAAATTCTGTAGCAGGAAATACCTTTCTGTTTTGCCTGTTTACTTTTGTGCCTATACACCTTGAGTAAACGGTTTTGAAACATCTGGAATTTCCCTTCGCTCATAAACACCCGGTCAGAATCTATTTTGTGATTGCTCTTATGCCCTTTACCTCTGTTGCAGTTATTGCGCTTGCTTTATTGCCAAAACTGTTGCGGATATAAGTAAGTATATCAGCGATTTCTTCGTCTTTAAGATATGCCTGCGGCGGCATATTATTGGAGTAATACTTACCATCGATGGGAACACTTTCTGTTGAACCTTTCAGTACCCATTGGACAAGCTTTTGTTTATCACCTGTTACATAAGAAGTGTTGATGAGGGGCGGATTCATTTTTGGTACACCACCGCCATCGGCCTGGTGACAGGTTAAACAATACTGCTCGTACAATTTTTTTCCACGTTCAATAGAAGAGTTCAAAGAAGATTGTCGTGCGAACACAAAACTGAATACTGTTATAAGAAAGAAGCTGAATATTGTCTTTTTCATTTTTTATTTTCCTGTATATATAATTCTGTAAATAGTTCCACCCTGGTCATCAGAAACATATAATGAGCCGTCAGGGCCTTGTGCTAAACCGCAGGGGCGATGCTTTGCTGTATTCGAAGACATAATTTGGTTGCTGCCTGCGAAATCATCGGCAAATATTTCCCAGTCTCCACTTGGCTTTCCGTCTTTAAAAGGAACAAATGCAACAAAAAAACCTTTCTGCGGCTCTGGTGCACGGTTCCATGAGCCATGAAATGCAATGAAAGCGCCATGCATATATTTTTCAGGAAACATATTGCCCTCATAGAACAATAATCCATTTGGCGCCATGTGGCCGGGAAATGCAACAACGGGATCAATGGCATTTTCACCAGCCTCTTTTTTACCATCACCGCCATATTCAGGTGCCTGGATTTTTTTATGCTGGACCTGGTCATAATAAATATAGGGCCAGCCTGCGTTGTCACCCTTCTTTAACTGGTACATACATTCAGCAGGTAACTCCGCACTTTGCTTTGTATCATACATATCAGGAAACAAATCATGCAACTGGTCTCTTCCATGCTGCATAACAAACAATGCATTTATATCTGTATTCCAGTCAAGGCCAACAACATTACGCAGGCCTGTTGCATAGCGTGTACCGTCCCCATAAGTTTGATTTGGTTTATCTGCTTTGAATTGCCAGATACCGCCTGCAGAATCAAGAATGGGACAGGGATTCATCGCAGGAGATCCTTTTGTTCTGTCCTGTTTCTGGCATGCATTTGAATATGCGCCTATGTTCACATAGATATTTCCGTCATTATCCAGTACAACAGATTTTGATTCGTGCTCATGACGAGCCAGTAAACCTGTTATTATTTTTTCCGGTGTAGTATCACTAACTTTTTCATTCGCATCGAGTTTATAACGATATACATCAGTGTTCGATGATGCATATAAATATCCATTCCTGATGGCCATCCCGGTGCCGGCATAATTTCCAAAACCTGTTTTAACTTCAAATTTGCCATCACCGTCTGCATCATGTAAATAATAAATGCCTTTGCCATCTTTCAGGTCTTCCAACTTAACATAGATGTCACCTTTGGATGTTACAGCCAGATGTCTCGCTGCTCCTAAACCAGTATCAGCCACTATTGCACCAAAACCATTTGGCAATTTCAAACCTGCATTGTCTGCATCGGGTACCAGTTGTCCGGAGGCTGTGTTTTTAGTGGTATCCTTCCCTGACCGGCCATATGACTGGTTTGCAACTACAAATAAGATGAAAAACAAAATCGTAAAGAAAAATATTTTTTTCATAAGTTATTTATTTACGGATTAAAGTTATAGTAAGCGACATCACTATTAAAGGTAAGTTTTAGTTACTTCATTAAATGTGTTTACATATTCTATCATTGCATCAATTAAAAGCGTATTTTCTTCTTCCGTTCCAACCGTAATGCGCAAACAATTATCACACAATTTTACCTTGCTTCTGTCACGCACCACAATTCCTTTTGTTAACAGGAACTCATAAATTTTACGCGCATCTTTAATCTTTACCAGTATAAAATTTGCATCGGATGGGTATACTTTTTCTACTGTTGGTATATTTTGAAATACTTCTGCCAGGGCCTTGCGCATTGCAACCAATTCGCGTATCATATCATTTACCTGGTCAACCTCTTCCAAAGCTCTCAGTACAAGTTCCTGTGTTGCCTGGTTAATATTGTAAGGTGGCTTTACTTTATTTAAAACCGCAATTATTTCTCCTGATGCAAAAACAATACCCAATCTTAATGCAGCCAGTCCCCATGCTTTGCTGAATGTATGCATTACTACAAGATTGGGATATTCAGGCAATTCCCGGATAAAAGATTTTTGTTTTGAGAAATTAATATAGGCTTCATCTATCACAACAATGCCATTGAAATTGTTAAGGATCATTTCAATATCTTCTCTTCTGAAAGAATTTCCTGTGGGATTATTAGGAGAACAAATCCAGATGAGCTTTGTATTTGCATCAATCAAATTTTCAAGATGAACCAGGTCTAACTGGAAATCATCAAGTAAAGGTGCCCTGCGCACTTCCACATCATTGATATGTGCGCTTACTTCATACATTCCATAAGTAGGGGGACAAATGATCGTATTGTCTTTCCCCGGGTTACAAAAACAGCGGTATAATAAATCAATACACTCATCACTTCCATTGCCGAGAAAAATAAATTCGGGTGCCACCCCCTTTACTTTGCTGATCGCTTCTTTTAATTTGTGCTGATATGGATCAGGATAACGGTTATACCACCTGGGTGATGGTGATCCAAGACTGTTCTCATTTGCATCAAGAAAAACTTTTGCCTCACCGCTGAATTCATCACGCGCAGTGGAATAAGGAACAAGTTGTTTGATATTTTCTCTTATAAGACTATCCAGATTGAAGTTCATGCCAATATATTTCTACAAATAATTTTTTTGTTAAAAAATGTTATGGAGCCAGGCGCTATCACCTCGGTGGAGGGGATGCGTTATCTATATTGTATCATTCATTATAAAGAAAAATTTTTGAACATCTGTTTCTCCATTCAAAATCTGCGAAAAGGATTCACACCCTTACTATTACTCCCTTTAGGGATTGGGGGCGGCTTTCATCCTTACTCTCACTGCCTCGGCATGCGCGTGCAGTCCTTCTGCTTCAGCCATTTGAATTACGATGTCACCAATATTATGCAACCCCTGCATGCTCAACTTTTGATAAGTTATCTTCTTTACAAAACTATCTATACTTACACCGCTGTATATTTTTGCAAAACCATTTGTGGGCAACGTATGATTGGTACCACTGGCATAATCGCCTACACTCTCAGGAGAATAATGACCGAGGAATATCGAACCGGCATTAATAATTTTATCCGCGACAACTTCTTCCTCTTTGCAACTAATGATGAGATGCTCGGGGGCGTATTCGTTTACAAGATCAATTGCTTCATCTGTATCTTTTACTATTATCGCTTTGCTGTTTTCCAATGCTTTTATTGCAATTCTTTTACGCTTAAGTGTACTTAACTGCTCTTTTATTTCCTCGATCACACTTTCGACAGTTCTCAGGGAAGTGCTGATCAATACCACCTGGCTATCAGCTCCATGCTCGGCCTGGGATAATAAGTCTGCAGCCACAAAAGCAGGGTTAGCGGTGTCATCGGTAAGCACGCAAACTTCGCTGGGGCCGGCAGGCATATCAATTGCAATGCCATCCTGTTGTATCAATTGCTTTGCAAAAGTTACATATTGATTACCCGGGCCAAAAATTTTATACACTTTAGGAACGGTTCCTGTTCCATAAGCCATAGCAGCAATTGCCTGCACACCACCAATTTTAAATATCCTTGTAACGCCGACCAGTTGGGCGGCAAATAAAATAGCAGGATGAAGTTTGCCATTTTTATCCGGCGGGGAACAGAGTATAATTTCGCTGCAGCCGGCAATCTGCGCAGGGATACCAAGCATTAAAATTGTAGAGAACAAAGGAGCTGTGCCACCGGGAATATACAGACCAACTTTTTCAATCGCGACATTTTTGCGCCAGCATTG
>DATBFI010000356.1:0-3279 GCA_036558585.1 Chitinophagaceae bacterium | reverse complement strand
TAATGCAGATGCCTCATACCCTGTCTGCCGACAGGCAGGTTCGGCATGACAAGCTAAAATTTCTTTGAAGAAGATGAAATTCTATTTCATCAGCTTTAATTCTCTTCTCAGTCATCCCGACGTTAGGAGGGACCTATATCGATAATAAAAAGCAAAATTTTATGAACACTATTAATCTTATAAGAATAGCATTGCGGGCATTGCAGCGGAATAAGCTGAGAGCATTTCTCACCATGCTTGGAATTATTATAGGCGTAGGTGCAGTAATAGCAATGGTTGCAATAGGACAAGGTTCTAAAAAAAGCATACAGGACCAGATATCTGCCATGGGATCAAATATGATAACAGTAAGACCTAACAGCAATGTAACCGTTGGAGGCGGTGCAAGACTTGATGCAACAAACCTGCAAACGCTGACGCTTGACGATATAAAAGATCTGCAATCACAGGCTCAGTATTTAAATGCTGTTTCACCAGGTGTATCCGGAAGAGGGCAGATTGTAAATGGTGCACTCAACTGGCCCACAACCATACAGGGAGTAGGCCCCGGTTATTTGCAGATACGCAATTGGGATTTAAGAGATGGAGCCTCATTTACAGAAGAAGATGTAAATGCAGCAGCAAAGGTTTGCCTGGTTGGTCAAACTGTTGTGGACAATGTTTTTACCACAGGAGATGATCCAGTAGGAAAAATTATTCGCTTTAATAAAATCCCGTTCAGGATAATTGGTGTATTGAGTGTAAAGGGAGAGAACGCATTCGGGCAAGACCAGGACGATATTATTCTTGCGCCATATACTACAGTGCAAAAAAGAATCTTAGCTATTTCTTATGTCCAAAATATTTATGCATCAGCAATTGATGAAAATAGTACAGAGCAGGCCTCAGATGAAGTGTCGCAGATATTACGCACGGCGCATAAGCTAAAGCCCGGTGACGAAGACGATTTTACCGTAAGAACCCAGGCTGAATTAATTTCTACATTCAGCTCAACGAGTCAGCTGCTAACAGTACTGCTCGCAGTAATTGCCGGCATATCGCTGGTTGTTGGTGGTATCGGCATCATGAATATCATGTATGTATCTGTTACAGAAAGAACAAAAGAAATTGGTTTGCGCATGTCTATCGGTGCAAGAGGTGTGGATATACTCATGCAATTTTTGATCGAAGCAATATTAATAAGCATCACCGGGGGGTTGATCGGTGTTGCATTAGGCATTACCGCGTCAAAACTTATTACCATAATTTTAAAATGGCCTACATTAATATCAGAATCTTCAGTTGTGTTATCATTTGTTGTTTGTGCGATAACAGGAATATTCTTTGGATATTATCCCGCACAAAAAGCATCAAGGTTAGATCCTATTGATGCATTGAGGTATGAGTAAGCTGGTAATTAACTACCGTTTCATTTTAAAGAAATCTTTTATCAACTGCGCACATTCATCTTGCAAAATGCCTTTTACCAACTCTGTTTTTGGATGAAATGGCCAGTTATCTTTTGTTACATGCCGGTATCCGTTCCTGGGATCGCCTGCACCATACACAATTCTTGCAAGCTTGCACCAATACATGGCGCCGCAACACATGAGGCAAGGTTCAATAGTTACATAGAGAATTGCATTTGTCAAATATTTTGCGCCGAGAAAATTACATGCAGATGTAATGGCAAGGATTTCTGCATGTGCCGTTGGATCATTCAACAACTCAACCTGGTTATAGGCTCTTGCAATAATTTTATTATTTACAACAACTACTGCCCCGATCGGAACTTCATCCTTATCAAAAGCTTGCTGAGCCTGCTTAAGCGCCTGCTGCATGAAATATTCGTCACTGTACTCAAACATGCCGCTAAAATAATTTATTTAAGTACAAATCATTTTCCGGCAAACATTTATTCATTACTGAATTTTTCAATGAAAGGTTTTAACAGATCAATAGGCACAGGGAAAATAGTTGTAGAATTTTTTTCTGTTGCAATTTCACGAAGTGTTTGAAGGTAGCGAAGCGTGAGGGCGCTTGGCTGGTCACTTAAGATCCTTGCTGCATCTGCCAACCGCTGTGAAGCCTGGAATTCGCCTTCGGCAGCGATTACTTTTGAGCGGCGTTCACGCTCAGCCTCTGCCTGCTTTGCCATAGCTCGCTGCATTTCCTGTGGCAGGTCAATTTGCTTTACCTCCACATTGGAAACTTTTATGCCCCATGGTTCTGTATGTGCATCGATGATCTGCTGTAACCTCTGATTGATCTTTTCCCTCTGTGAAAGCAGATCATCCAGTTCAGATTGTCCGAGCACACTGCGCAATGTGGTTTGTGAAAGTTGCGACGTTGCCTGTAAATAATTCTCAACTTCAACAATTGCTTTTCCCGGTTCAAGAACGCGGAAGTAAACAACTGCATTTACTTTAATGGAAACATTGTCTTGTGTAATCACGTCCTGCGGTGGCACATCCATTACCACCGTTCTTAAACTTACCTTTACCATTCTGTCAATAATCGGGATAAGCAAAATAAGACCGGGACCTTTTACACCTCCGCGACCAGTTAGTCTTCCCAGCCGGAATATAACGCCACGCTCATATTCACGAAGAATGCGAATGGCATTTGATAAAATGATCAGTGCAAAAACAATGATGACTATAAGAAATACAGGAACTGTTTCCATAAAAACTCCTTATTTAAGTATTGATAGATTCAACATACAACTTAAGATTTTTTATTCCTGTAACACGAATTTTTTGGCCTTCATTAATGGGTCCGCTTACAGATTCTGCGCTCCATGTTTCACCATGCACATGAACTCTGCCAACAGGATTCAGCATTTCAAGGGAAGAACCAATTTCGCCGATCATTCCTTCGATACCGGTAGCAGGTTTTCTTCGCTGAGCCTTTATTCCCAGTCCAATCACAAACAAAAAGAAAAAAGCAGTTACAGCAACTGAAGCGATAATAACACTCATGGAAATTCCGATAAAATCGAATGTGGAATCAGAACGTATCAGCATTAAAGAACCAAGCAACAACGAGACGATTCCGCCGATAGTGAGCAAGCCGTGGCTTACGATTTTTATTTCCATGACAAAAAGAATCACACCAAAAATAATAAGCGCTAAACCTGCATAATTTATGGGCAATGTTTGCATGGAATAAAATGCAAGTATAAGCGAGATAACACCAATAATGCCGGGAAAAATTGCACCGGGGCTATATAACTCAAACAAAAGCCCATACATGCCAAGCATCAATAAGATGTACGAGATATTTGGATCGCTGAGTATA
>DATBFI010000355.1:0-6520 GCA_036558585.1 Chitinophagaceae bacterium | reverse complement strand
TCTAAAACAGTTTCTCATCGTAACAATAATTTTTCTGGTGCTGACGGCTGTGGCCTGGTTAATACACAAACTTTGATAACCAATAAACAGGTAAAATGATGATTTTCCTTTTGCTATGTGCGGGATTGATTTGCTTCCTGCTCTTTTATAAATCGATTGAATACTTTGAAAAATTTTAGATAATGGTAAACGACGTACTTCTTATTATCTCGATAGCGGTATTTATTTACCTCGTTTATGTATTACTTAAACCGGAAAGATTTTAAAAGTGAGTAGTGAGTTATAGCTTCAATTTCTACTCACTACTCACAACTGACTGCTCACAAACTCCAATTTATGATGAGTGCAGAACTAACAGGTGTAATAGTTACATTCCTGCTTACTGTATTACTTGCAATTCTATTGGGAAAATATATAGCCAAAGTGTTTTGTGGTGAGAGAACTTTTATGGATTTCATGGCTCCGCTTGAACGCCTTATCTATCGCGTTTGCAGCATCGATCCCCGCAGGAAAATGAACTGGAAAGAATTTTTAAAAGCGATGCTGACTATCAATCTTGTCTGGTTTATTTACGCTTTTTTTATGTTGATATTTCAAGGCCACCTGCCACTAAATCCTGATGGCAATCCTTGTCAAACACCTGATCTTGCTTTTAATACAGACATTAGTTTCCTTGTGAACTGTAACCTGCAGCACTATTCAGGTGAGACAGGGCTCACCTATTTAACACAATTATTTGTAATCGGATTTTTGCAATTTGTAAGTGCAGCTACAGGCATAGCCTGTTTGATCGCGTTGTTTAACGGGTTAAAAGAAAAGAGTACAAATAACCTCGGCAACTTCTGGAACATTTTTGTAAAATCAATCACGAGATTATTATTGCCTTTATCGATCATTGTTGCGGTTATGCTTGCATTTAGTGGAACACCAACAGGTTTTGCAGGAAAAGATACCATCGTAACACTGCAGGGAGACACACAGCATGTTTCACGCGGCCCGGCAGCAGGTATTATAGCAATAAAACAAATAGGGACAAACGGCGGAGGATATTTCGGTGCAAACTCTGCAGTGCCATTTGAAAATCCAACTTATCTCATCAACGTCATTGAAGCTATTTCAATTCCATTAATTTCTATGGCATTGGTGTTTGCATTAGGATATTACATCAATAGAAAAAAACTGGCTTACGTAATATTTTGCGTAATGACTTTATTCTTCATTCTGTTTTGCATCAATAATATTTATTTTGAAACAAAGGGTAATCCTGAAATAGGCCGGATGGGCATTGCACAAAACATCGGTGCCATGGAAGGAAAAGAAATAAGAATTGGTTCGGCCGCAACTGCATATTGGAGTGTAGCTACAACCTCTACATCAAATGGTTCAGTGAATGGAATGCATGATAGTTTAATGCCCCTCTCCGGCGGAGTAGTTTTAATTGATATGATGATAAATGCGTTGTATGGCGGTGTTGGTGCAGGCTTGCTCAACTATTACATCTTTATCATCATTGCAGTGTTTATTTCCGGGTTGATGGTGGGACGAACGCCTGAATTTATGGGGCATAAGGTGGAGGCGAGGGAGATAAAGATTGCTGCGATCATAACAATTTTCTCGGCATTTCTTATCAAGGCAGGAACTGCATTTGCGGCTTACATGTTTGTGCACCATCCGGATGTTCACCGGGCAGCAAAACCTTCTGCATGGCTTAACAACCCGGATTTTCATGGCTTCTCCGAAATGTTGTATGAATATACTTCTGCAAATGCCAATAATGGTAGTGGTTTTGAGGGCCTTGGCGACAATAATGTTTGGTGGAATGTAACAACAGGTTTTGTGCTCATATTCGGCAGGTATCTTCCAATCATTGGTCCGCTTGCTATTGCAGGGTTACTTGCAAACAAAAAATTTATTCCTGAATCAGCCGGCACATTGCCAACAGATTCTGTAACGTTTGGTATTATGACCATCGCAGTGATCGTTATTGTTACGGCCTTGTCTTACTTTCCTCCTCTTGCACTCGGACCAATAGCAGAATATTTTAGCATGCCCTAAATCCCTAAAGGGACTTGTTTAGTTAAACAGGAAACAGCAAAAAATAATATCAAATTAAGGATGGAGAGTTTATATGTCAAGACATCTGCGAACAACAAAATTATTAGAACCATCTCTTGTAAGAGAAGCGCTCAAACAGTCTTTTGTAAAACTTAGCCCGCGTTATATGGTGCGTAACCCGGTAATGTTTACGGTAGAAATTGGAACTGCTGTAATGCTTGGCGTATGCATATGGGTGGCGAATGGTGAAACGTCGCAGGGAAGTTTGGCATACAATATTACAATTACAATAATACTTTTTATCACCGTGTTGTTTGCCAACTTTGCGGAAGCCATTGCAGAAGCAAGAGGTAAAGCACAGGCTGATACTTTGCGCAAAGCCAGGGAAGAAACACCCGCAAAACTTGTACAGCCGGCAGGTGAAATATTTGTTGGCGAGATAAAAATTGTTCCTTCATCAAAGCTTAAAAAAGGCGATGTATTTGTTTGTGAAGCCGGAGATATTATTCCGATGGATGGTGAAATCATTGAAGGCATTGCCACCATTGATGAAAGCGCAATCACCGGTGAATCCGCTCCTGTGATCAGGGAAGCAGGTGGTGATAAAAGTTCTGTAACAGGCGGAACAAAAATTTTATCAGATCATATAAAAGTACAGGTTACAACTGAGCCCGGTGAAACATTCCTTGATAAAATGATCGCACTGGTGGAAGGTGCAACGCGTCAAAAAACGCCAAATGAAATTGCATTAACTATTTTACTCGCAAGCTTTACAATTATTTTCATCATTGTTTGCGTTACACTAAAGCCTTTTGCAGATTATGCACATACAAGCATCAACATCGCTGCATATATTTCATTATTTGTTTGTTTGATTCCAACAACAATCGGGGGTCTGCTAAGTGCTATTGGTATCGCAGGTATGGACAGAGCGTTGCGTGCAAACGTTATAACCACGAGTGGTAAAGCTGTTGAAACCGCAGGCGATGTGGATACATTATTATTAGACAAAACGGGTACCATTACAATCGGCAATCGCAGGGCAACAAATTTCTGGCCCACTGATGGCGAGGGTGAAAAAGAATTTATTGAAACATGTGTTCTTGCTTCGCTTGCTGATGAAACACCAGAAGGTAAATCTATTGTTGAGCTGGCAGAATCAAAAGGTTTTAGAAAACCTTCACTTCAAAAAGATAAAGTTCATTTTGTAGCCTTTACTGCAGAAACAAGAAGCAGTGGCATTGATATGTTTGACGGGCATAGTATACACATACGCAAAGGAGCTTTTGATACAATTGCCCATAAAGTTGAAAGAGCAGGCAATACAGTTTCGGACGAAACAATCAACAAAACAAAAATAATTGCTGCAAATGGCGGAACACCGCTGGTTGTATGTAAAAATGATCTGGTAATTGGTGTGATAGAATTACAGGACATCATCAAACCAGGCATACAGGAACGTTTCCAGCGTTTGCGTAAAATGGGTGTGAAGACGGTGATGGTTACTGGCGATAATCCGCTTACTGCAAAATATATTGCCGATAAAGCAGGCGTGGATGATTTTATTGCGGAGGCAAAACCTGAGGATAAAATGGCTTACATTAAAAAAGAGCAGGCAGGTGGTAAGCTCGTTGCTATGATGGGTGACGGGACCAACGATGCGCCCGCACTTGCACAGGCTGATGTAGGTGTTGCCATGAACAGCGGAACACAGGCCGCAAAAGAGGCGGGCAATATGGTTGACCTCGATAATGATCCCACCAAGCTGATTGAAGTTGTTGAAATAGGAAAACAACTACTTATTACAAGAGGGACCATCACAACATTTTCTATTGCAAATGATGTGGCAAAATATTTCGCCATCGTTCCCGCATTGTTCATCACATCTATTCCCGCATTGCAGGCGCTCAACATCATGCGTCTTACAAGTCCGCAAAGCGCCATTCTCTCAGCGGTAATTTTCAACGCGATCATTATCCCGATGCTCATTCCGCTGGCTCTTCGCGGTGTGGCATATAAGCCTGTTGGTGCAAGCGCATTGCTGAGAAGAAACTTATTGATCTATGGTATAGGCGGCCTTATAGTACCTTTTATAGGAATAAAGTTGATTGATATGTTGCTGGTATTGTTTATGAAATAGTGCGTATGTGTAGAACAAACAAAATTATTTTTCATAATGACCCATAAAACTAAATACAATTATTTCATTGCCGGCTATCTCGTAAATCAGTCTGTGTTCATCATTAATTCTTCGGCTCCAGATATTAGCAAAAATATTTAAGGTGTTCAGGTTTTCCAATTCCTTGAAAAGATTGCCTTTGAACATCTATAAGCAATTCAATGCTCTTAATTACAAGTCGGTGATTGTATTTATACAAGGCATAAAGGTCTTCAAGAGAATGAGGAGAAAGTATAAGTTTAAAATTCATGCATCGGGTTCATTTACTATGCTCATAGAAGATAAATCCTCAGGATATTTATGCAAAACATGGTATTCATCAATTCTTGATTGTATGCGCTTGATAAATTCGTCTTTAGTTTCGTTGAAGCGTAAGTTTGTTTCTTCAGATACCGTAATCGTTACAAAAGCATTTTCATCGCCAACAAAATCTTTAATTTTTTTAAGCGCTTCGTCATTCAATTCTGAAAGTTTAAAGGAAAATACAGCTTCCATAAAAAATCATTTATTCAAATTTAAATCTATTATATGAAAAAGTATTTGTTGCCATCGTTAAAGCTCACGCTGGTGCTTATTATAATATGCTCAGTGTTATATCCATTATTCATTGCCGCTGTTGGCAAATTGACTCCGGGTGGTGGTAATGGAGAAACAGTAAGCGTAAACGGTAAAGTGGTTGGCTATGCAATAATTGGTCAAAAGTTTACGAATGATAAATATTTCCGGGGCCGCCCTTCTGCAGTAGATTATAATGCTGCAGGCTCAGGTGGTTCTAATAAAGGACCAACCAACCCGGATTATTTAAAACAGGTGCAGGACAGAATCGATACATTTCTTGCACACAATCCTGGTGTAAGAAAAGAAGATATTCCTGCGGAACTTGTTACGGCATCAGGCAGCGGCGAAGATCCCGATCTTTCTCCTGCTGCTGCAAAAGTGCAGGTGAAAAGAATTGCAGCAATTAGAAAGATTAATGAAAAGAAGATATATGCTTTGGTTGATCAGCATACAGAGAGCCCGCTACTTGGCTTTCTTGGCCCGTCTAAAGTAAATGTGTTGAAATTAAATATTGCGTTAGATGAATTAAAATAGAAAAGAAAAGCATGTTGATGCAACAACAAATCAACAGGCAGTTTTATTCCTGACAATCCACCATTTTCTGGCACAATAAAAAAATTTATATGATCAACTCTTAAGCGATTATTTAAAATGACATTAACTGTTGAATAATGAACAGGCAGTTCAAGTGTGCGCTGAGGCGGAAGAGAGCAATTGCAATACTGCAGCCCGACTTATAAAGAAATATCTTTGCATAAAATGACAGATGAGGTTACAAGTGACCCACAACACTTTCTCGACCTGATAAAAAAAAGCAGGAGAGGGAAGTTTAAAATTTACATCGGCATGAGTGCAGGTGTTGGTAAAACTTTTCGTATGCTCCAGGAAGCACACACATTATTGCGGAATGGTGTGGATATAAAGATCGGTTATATCGAAACACATGGCCGCAAAGAAACAAATGATCTGCTTGACGGGCTGCCGGTAATACCACGCAGAAAATTATTTTACAAAGGCAAGGAACTGGATGAGATGGACATGCAGGCAATATCAAATCTTCGCCCAGAAATTGTGATCATTGATGAGTTGGCGCATACCAATATTGAGGGGAGCAAAAATGAAAAACGCTGGCAGGATGTAATAGATATTCTTGATGCGGGAATCAATGTTATAAGCGCTGTAAATATTCAGCACATTGAAAGTCTGAATGAGGATGTAAAAGAAATTACCGGTATTGAAGTTGCAGAACGTATTCCCGACAGTGTGCTGCAATGTGCAGATGAAGTAGTAAATATTGATCTGCCTGCTGATGAACTGATCACACGTTTGAAAGAGGGAAAGATATATACGCCTGAAAAAATTCAGATTGCGATGAAGAATTTTTTCCGGAACGAAAAGATCCTCCAATTGCGGGAACTGGCTTTAAAAGAAGTAGCATCGCAGGTTGAACGAAAAATTGAATCAGAGCTTCCACGTAATGTGTCTTTAAGAGCGGAAAGATTTCTTGCATGCATCAGCAGTAATCACTTGATTGCAAAGACTGTTATTCGCAAAACAGCAAGGCTTGCATCTTACTATAGCGGTAAATGGTTCCTGGTATATGTGCAAACGTTAAGGGAGTCTGCAGATAAGATCGCTCTTGCTGAGCAGCGGCATTTGATCAATAATTTTAAACTTGCGATAGAATTAGGTGCTGAAGTAATTAAGGTGAAAGAAAATAATATTGCT
>DATBFI010000354.1:0-8091 GCA_036558585.1 Chitinophagaceae bacterium | reverse complement strand
AAAACAGAAAATAAAAAATGATTTTTATGCACGTACGATAATTAATAATAAACGGTTATGATAATTTATTCTGAAGCCTGGGGCTTGATGGTTATTTTAATTTTTTGAAGCCTGTTCCTTACAAGTTCAAGAACCGTAAATTCAAAATCTCCTGAACTGATAACTTCGTTCGGCCGTGGGATTTCGCCTGCTATTTCCAATACAAGCCCGCCGAGAGAATCGCTTTCGCCCTTAACGCTGTCAAAAGTGTCGATAGGTAACTCCATTAACTTGCATACATCACTTATACTTGTAAGGCCATCAAAGATATAGTTGTTGTCATCTACTTTTTTAAAGCCACTTTCTTCTTCATCAAATTCATCTTTTATATCACCGATTACTTCTTCCAAAATATCTTCCAATGTTACAATTCCGCTGGTGCCGCCAAATTCATCTACAACTACCGCGAAATGAATTCGTTTCAACTGGAACTCTTTCAGCAGGTCCTCGATCAGCTTATATTCATGTACAAAGTAGGGAGGACGCGTTAAAGTATGCCAGTCAAAATTGTCGTTATTATCAACATATGGCAGAACATCTTTTGTATGAATAATACCAAGTACTTCATCAAGGTCATCCTTATATACAGGCAGCCTGCTGTAATGAAGCTCTTCAATTTTTTTTATCAGGTCTTTAAATGAAGTCTTAAAATCTATTCCGCTCACATCCAGCCTTGTTTTCATAATCTGTTTCACCGTGATATTACTAAACTTAACAATGCCCTTTAATATATCTTTTTCTTTGGCTGAATTTTCATCATCGCCGGGTGTAGTAATATCTATGGCATCATAGATCTCTTCTGTTCTGTAAGATGCGTTAGAACTACCCGATAATTTTCTTTCTACCACATCCGAATATTTTACCAGCCAGGCACCCGGTCTGCGGAATAAATAAAACACAGCCTCAACAACACCACCAACATCTTTTGCAAAACGAATGTTATTATGTCGTGCAAGGATCTTTGGCATCACTTCACAAAACAAAAGGAGTATTACGGCAACAATAATTACCTTAATGGCAAACTCAATCCATTCAAAATTAAACTGCGGCCATATTATTAAGCCATCCAGCAAAATATTTGAAATAATAATGATGGCAATATTTGAGAAGCTGTTTGCAATGAGCAAAGAAGCAAGTAAGACTTTCGGCTGTTCGAGCAAATCAACAACTCTTTTAAAAGAGGATTGTTGTTTTGTCTTTAGAAGATTGATGTCCTTATGTGTTAAGGAAAAATAAGCCACTTCTGCGCCTGAAACAATAAATGAAAAAAGCATTAATAGCAGTACAAGAATAAAAAGTACCGTAGTACCCTGTGGATCAATAACGGCTAAATAGGATAATTTAAAATTTAAAAGTGGCGATACCGCGACAGTTTCCAAATGATTTTTTTTTGGTTAAGATGCTATAATTATACTGGCACGCTTTTAAACAACGTGCCAGTTAAAAATTGCGTTTTGTTTTTTAATTAAAATGGAAGTCCTTCACTGGGAGGTTCATCTCCTAAACCTGATAGATCTGAACCTGTATATGGTTCATGAGTATCACTGCCTGATGAAGTGGAAGGATGATATCCTGCCCCTTCGTTTCTCTTATCAAGCATAATAAGATTATCACCTACAATTTCTGTTGCAAATTTTTTATTGCCTTCCCTGTCGTCCCAACTGCGGGTACGTAACCTCCCTTCAACATAAATCAAACTTCCTTTATGAAGATATTTCTGTGCCAGCTCTGCCAGGCCCCGCCATAGTACAACGGTATGCCATTCTGTTTGCGAAATTAATTTTCCCGCTCTGTCTTTGTAAGTTTCTGTTGTAGCAAGAGGAAATTTAGCAACTGCTATATTTCCTTCAAGATATTGAACATCGGGGTCTTTCCCAAGGTTGCCGATTAACATTACTCGATTTACACCTCTCATAAAGCTTTATTTTATTCGCCTTAGAAATTTATTTCATCAATTACCGAACTAAAATTATAAAAAAACCAGCTAAACCAAGAAGATAAACTGCTAAAAAAGAGCCGGCCTCAATTTTTTATTGCGAATATATTGGTTAATAAATCCGGGAAAAGCCAGTCGTTTTATAAAAAAAGGTTCAACCCATTGATTTTCTTCCGACCTTAACATTCGCGGAATCCCGATCAATTGAACCCGGATAAAATAACCTTTGATATGCTGATGAGTTAAATGTTGTGGTGTTGCTTGTGTTATTTCTTCAATTGAAAATTCCCGAATATTAAATTGGTTTTTGAGAAAATCTGAAACAGACTTGTTGCTCCACAGTGGATTTGTAGGTGTTTCAATCAAATAAAATTCAAACAAGTTTTGCCATATGTCTCTGCCAGTTCTTTTACGTACAAGAATTCTGCCATCCACTTCAACAATAAAATAACTGAACCATCTGAGTTTTTTCTTTAAAATTCTTCTCTTTATTGGTAAAGCATTCACTTTTGCATTTTTAAAAGCAAAACACTTTGAATTTAGTGAACAAACTGCACAAGCAGGTATCAAAGGTTTGCATACTGTAGCCCCAAAATCCATAATAGCCTGGTTGAATAAACCCGGGTTTTTGGCATCGAGTACTTCTGCGGCCAGCCTGCGAAAAATTTTTTTGCCTTCCGTACCGTCTATTGGTACAGCAATGCCAAAGACTCTTGATAAAATTCTGAAAACATTTCCATCTACAACTGCATAAGGAAGATTAAAACAGAACGAGGCAATTGCTGCCGCTGTATAGGGGCCTATACCTTTTAGAGAGGCAATCGTTTCATAGCGGTCAGGAAATTTTCCATCATATTTAGCAGCAATGAATTTCGCGGTATACAATAAATTTTTACAGCGGGTATAATAACCAAGACCTTCCCACAATTTAAAAACTTCGGCATCCGGTGCTTTTGCCAATTGTTGTATTGAAGGATATTTCTTTATGAATTTTTCATAATAACCACGGCCCTGCTCTACGCGTGTTTGTTGTAGAATAATTTCACTCAGCCACACTTTATAGGGATCTTTCTCATTTTTCCATGGCATCTCTCTTCTATTCTCATTTTTATGCCATTCAAGTAAAAGCTGCTTAAATTTTTCGTGTTGCATAAAAATGCAAAATTGCGCAACCAAATAATATCTTTTAAATTTTGTTTTGCTATCGATGAAAATATTAGGAGCCAAAACAATAATGCTTTGCATCAGCCTTTATCTTTCCATTTTATCTCTTTTCCTGAAAAATGGGTCGTCCTTTCATTGCAGCTCGTTTTAGCCTCTTTTGATCCGCATAACAAATATATCCGGGCAAAAAAAAATCCCCACCATGGTGGGGACTATGTTTTTATGAGTCTAATTTTTAGTTTACATGCAGATTAAACTGGAAAAGCCTGAGATAAAATAAAATCTTTTGCAAAGCTGTCCAACCTTTATCGAAATCTTCTTTGGAAGAGATATCACCATAGTATCCTGTTATTTCAAAGGCAAGTAAGCAGAGTTCCTTACTATCATCGATTTTTGAAATGGTTAATATCTGCGGATGGCCTGTTTCAAGTGAATTATTTTCATCTTTGATAAGTATAATGATCTTTTGATGAAAATCATTATAGTAGGCAAGCTTATAGTTCCTGCTAAAACGATTAATGAGATTATCAGTATATTTTCTCACATCCATCCAGGAATAACTATAATGCTCAACTTTAAAAGGGTTATCGGTTACAACATAGCTCATAGGAATATTAGTTTATTAAGTAAACAATTTTTATGTGCTAAAATTACACTCCTATGAATGCAAGGTCTATTAAAAGCCGATTAAGCAGATAAAGTGATAATTAAAAAATTAACGCAAAATAAACTGGTTATTAATAACCTGTAAAACCTCTTTAAGATACCCATAATAGAAAGATCATCATTAAATTTCTTTACACGTTTCTTTTTATAATTTAAAACGTATACCACCGGTTATATTTATGCCTTGCACATTGTAGCCATATACCTCGTAATAATTTGTTTTGTTTGTAAGGTTTTTTGCATCAATAAATAGTAGTAACCTATTATTCACCAGTTGATATTCTCCGTATACATTTAAGAGTGCGTACGCTTTTAAATTAACCCGGACAGGCATAAATGTGTTGGGGTCAAAATATGTATCAATTCGCTTGTCTGCAAACTGCAATGATGTGCTGATAAAAAAATGTTTTGTTGCCTGGTAGCCTGCAAAAAGATTGACAGCATGTTTTGGCCTTCTTATAAGATTGTAAAATGTTGTGTCCTTGGCTTCCAGCTTTTGTGTTATTTTACCATCAATATAAGCATAGGAAATTTTCAGATTTAGTTTTTTTGTTATTACATAGTTCAATTCAAGTTCTGCACCATAGTCATGTTGTTTATCGCGATTCTCATAATGATTATTTTCATAAACGATCACATCATTGATCACACGGTTAAACCCTGTAACAGTAGCCACCAGTTTTTTTTGTAATAGCGATGACTGTAAACCTGCCTCTTGTGTAGCCGACTTTTCAGGTTTGAGATTTGGATTGGCACCATAAAGACCGAATAACTCATTAATTGAGGGAGCACGAAAACCATTTGTAATATTTGCGAACAGTTTTATATTATGGTTAATTAAATAAGAAGGATTAAAACTATAATTGAAATTATTGCCATACTTATTGTGATGATTGAACCGTCCACCCATTTCTATATTCCAGCCATTATTACTGTGAAAAAAGAATGATGCATAAGAACTGATAATGCTGTTAACGGTATCGGTTACATCAACACGGTAACTTTGGAAATCAATGCCCCCAACCATTTGTATATGCTGGCTGAAACTATGATTTACAAATGCTTCTGCCTGGTTGAATTTTCCTTTTGTGAAAAAATCACCGAACTCACTTGAATAAAGTCTTTTTGTAAAATCATACCCGTAATTAAAATGTACACTACCCTTTGCATAATTATAATGTCCATCCAAGCCAGCGTTCACCAGTGATGAAGTATAATTATTTGGAGCATCTGTAAATGCGTCTGCATCATAACCGCCTTCAAATTGTGAGAAGCGATAGTAAGGAGATATTTTAAATTTATTTGTAACATTCACTCCAACGAGCGCCTGCACCGCATGCTGTGTAAAGCCATCTTTATCGAAATTTGCTTTACCCGTTGTATCCTTTGCTTCAGAAATACCATCAGTATTGTAGTACATATAATTCACATCATACTCCAGTACCTTTGTTTTCTGGCTAATGTTTGCATTGCCTTTAAAAGTGTTGAAGCTACCGTATGTCAGCAATCCGTTCAACTGTGGTTGCTTCGTCTCTGCTTTTTTTGAAATGATATTAATAACGCCAGCTACTGCATTTGAACCATATAAAGTGCTCTGACTGCCTTTTAAAATTTCAATTCGTTCTATATTATTCAGCGATAACAGGCGCAAATCAAAACTCCCGCCCACGCCGGCCGGTTCATTTAGTGGAATGCCATCCAGTAAGATTAAAGTGTATTTATCTGTTGCGCCACGAAGAAAAAGTAATTTATCTTTTCCCGGGTTGCTGGTTGCCCCGTTTACAGTAATACCGGTTTGTTCATTCAAAAGCTGTGCAAAATCCTTGCCCCCGCTTTTTTCGATTTGCTCTTTCGTAATAATTGAAACAACCTTTCCCGTCTCACTTAATTTTTTGGGACTTTTGGTAGCAGTTACTACCACTTCATTTAAAATGTTTTGAACAGAGTCGTCCTGTGCAAAGATTGATTGTGCAAATGCCAGTATAACCAGCAAGCAGATAATTTGTTTCATTGCTCATCTTTCGATTTAAGTGTTAAAAATAATTTTCGAGAGATGAGCTTTCAAGTAAGAAAAAAGTAGAAATGAAAACAGTCTTGCGGTAAGACAATTATCATTCCGGCCTTTCACCCGAAAGCTCCATGATAAATGATTTGGCAGGTCTTCTGGCTCGCTGGCTTGATGAACCTTCCCATTGATTAAAGCTCGCTAATATCAACAGTGGTATTTCTTCATCAGCCGTAAATTGCCTGCTGGGATTTGTGAGTAATTCACATTACCAATCAGCGATTCACGATTCAGCTTTACAGCTACGGGGATAGCGCCGGATTTACACCGGACTTCCCTTTTAATTCTTTGATGATTTTTTTGTACCAGTTGCATCACTTGATAAAACCTTTGTTCCGCCTCATGCGGACTCTTGTACTGCCGATTCTTTAATCAGCAAATCATCATTGAAACCAAATTGCCAACAAAAGTAATGCATAAGTTTTGCAAACAATCAGTTTATCAACAATTCATTCAACAATAATTTTTACATTACATTCTCACTGCAACCTGTCAAGCACGAGGCTTATGAAACAAAAACTTTCTCTTTTTGATCTCACCATGATCGTTGTAGGTCTTGTGATTGGCATGGGTATCTTCAGAACAGCTGCTACATCAGCAAGATTTGCGTTAAATCCTGCGGTCTATTTTACTGCTTGGATCGCAGGTGGTTTAATTGCCTTATGTGGTGCATTAACCTATGCTGAGATCGGGAGCCGCTACCCTGTTACAGGAGGTTATTACCGTATCTTTTCTTATGCTTATCATCCATCTATTGCTTTTTCAATTAACTGCATTATTCTTATTTCAAACGCCGCATCATTAAGTGGTGTTGCATTGATTGGCGCCGGGTATATCAGCCAGGTTTTTTTTCATGAACCTGCAACTGACGTTACAAAAGCGCTGATCGCGACCTCTGCTATTGTAATTTTTTATGGTGTTAATTTGATGGGATTAAAGATGAGCGCAAAAGCACAAAATGTATTAATGATCATTAAAATCAGCATGATCGTGATGCTGATCTCTGCTTTATTTTTTCCTTCCATTCATACATCAGGTTCTTCCACTACTCAACCTGGCAACCAGGCCACCGGTGTTCTTCAGTGGTTTCAGTCTTTCGGAGCAAGCCTGATAGCAGTTTCCTTTACTTATGGCGGTTACCAGCAAACAATCAATTTTGGCAGTGAAGTAAACAACCCGTCAAAAAATTTACCGAAAGGAATTTTTATGGGCATAACTATGATCATTGGTTTATACCTGCTTGTAAATCTTTCCTATTTTACGGTAATTGGGTTTACCCGGTTGCAAAACACAAGAGAAATTGCATCTATTGTTGCAGGCAAAATGTTTGGGCAGGCTGGGGGCACTGCATTTTCGGCCCTATTATTTTTATCCGTGCTGGCTTATGTAAATGTATTGCTTATGAGTAACCCGAGAGTTATGTTTGCCATGAGCGAGGACGGTGTATTGCCCGGCATCTTTCAGAAGAAATCAGAGAAAAAAGATGTGCTTATAATTTCGTTAACCGCATTTGCACTTATTTGTATCATAACATTGGTTTTTGCCCAAACATTTGAGACTATACTAAATTTTACCATTTTTCTTGATTCATTTGGAATGGCTGCATCTGCCGCAAGTATTTTCTGGTTACGTACAAGGACAAAACATTTAAATGGTACCGGTATATACAGCATGAAGTTATATCCTCTTCAACCGATCATTTTTATTTGTGCTTACATTTTTGTCGCTATCAGTATTGCTATTCAAACGCCAGGTATTGCGTTAACAGGGATTGCTGTTTTAGCGGCCTTTATATTTATCTATTTTATTACAAGGAAGCCGAACAGAGATAAAAAAGTAAAAGTGAGTGACACAACGAAAGCCTAATAGTAGTACATGGCATGGCTCAAAAAATTAGTGCAGTACTTTCTCAATCGCTTTTGCTTTAAGCAAACATTCTTCATATTCCTGTTCTGCATTACTATAAAATGTAATTCCGCTTCCCACCTGGTAGCTTAAATATTTTTTTTCTGCATTATACATGATGCTCCTGATAACAACATTGAAATCAAAATCTTTTTGCGGCGTTATATAGCCAACAGCACCTGAAAAAATTCCGCGTTTTGTTTGCTCATACTGTTCAATTAACTCCATAACTCTTTTTTTTGGAGCACCTGTCATGGAGCCCATTGGAAACGTAGCTTTCACAATATCGGAGAGATGAATACCATCTTTTAATTCT